>RFQD01000166.1 GCA_009925875.1 Microbacteriaceae bacterium
TTACGATAAGTGTAGCACACATTTTCGTAATCTAGCGAAATCTTTTCGCGTAACTAATAAAAGTGTACGGATGACCACCGACAGTGACGCGCGCTCCGACACACGAGTGCATCAATCGCCCATAGACTCAGGCTCGGAAAGGCATTTCTCATGACAGGGCTGGACGAGTATCCGCGACCGAGCGTCGCGGTGGATCCGGTGATCTTTTGTGTCTATCGCGATCGACTTTGCGTGGCCCTGGACACCAGCTCGGGAACGCTCCCCCGGTTACCCGGCACATTCGTGCACGAAGGGGAAACCCTCGAACAGGCCATCCGTCGCGGGCTGACGAGCAAACTGGGTATCACTGTCGAACGCATCGAACAGTTGCATGTCTTCGACCAGCCAGGGCGGGACCCCCGCGGCTGGGTGCTTTCCGTCGCCCATTTCGCGTTGGTCAACGAACACGCGCTCGATGCACTCCCCCCACGAGACATCCGACCCGTAGAAGACCTTCCTCGACTCGACTACGACCACAGCGCCATGATTGAGCGCGCACTCCTTGCGTTGCGCAAGCAGTATCTCGACACACCGGATCCGTGGCGCATCCTCGAACATTTCACACTCGGCGAGCTACGCGCATTTCACGAGCGCATTGACCCAGGAACGCACCTGCGCGACACTTTTCGCCGAGTCATGGAGCCGCAACTCATCGAGGTGATGGATGCGCCACGCACGTCGACGGGAGGTCGACCCTCGCGCGTCTGGCGCACACCGCGAGCCGATGAAGCACTCAAAGTGCGCTACGCGAGCGAGGCGAAGGAATCGCGCGATTCGCTGGCGTCGCTGGGCACACGCGCGTCGTCACGCCAATTTAGCGTTGAGTTTTTTTGGAGCGACGGATCCACATCCGTTCACGAACGACTGCGTGAACGCGAAGCATTCCGGCTTTTCGATGACTTCGTGTTCGACGCCACATCGACCCAACCCGATGCGACGACCGCCTTCCCCGTGAAAGCGGTCATGCGCAACGAAGTGGGCGACGTGATGCGCGACCGGGACCTCTAGTTCGACGGGTCCGTTGCGTCCGCGTTCCCTTCGGGTCGCGGTCTCGTTTCTGGATTCGTCTCGGTCGACGACGTCGAATCCGGCGCAATGGGCAGCTCCTCGGCTGCCCGAGCTTGACTCTCGGCTTGCTGACGACGAAGCGCGTCGTTCTCAGCCTCGAGAGCCGCCAAGCGTTCCTCCATCATAAAGACTCGCTTTTGTTTGCGTCGTAAGTCACTCGTGTAACGCCCCTGCGCATATCTCAGCGAGTCCACACCCTTTGCGGAAGGGTCGAACGACATCGAACTTCCCCGATCGAAGCCCAGACCCTCACCGGTCATGACGGCATCCTGGTTTGCTCCCAAGAAGACGAAGTCCCACTGGTACTCCTTCTTCTGCATGATCACCAAGTCTCGGACCGCGGCTCGAGTCCAATCGGTGCTCGAATTTTCCATCCCGTCGGTGACGACGATCACTTGAACGGTGTCGGGACGCTCCTCTTCGGCCATGTCGGCGAGTACTCGCCCGAATTCGGTCACACTACGACCGATCGCGTCGAAGAGAGCGGTGTTGCCATTGGGCTCAATCTGAACGACCACGTCGGCCACGTCGCGCAGGTGAAAATCTCGAGTGACGGTGTCGTTGAACGAGTAAACATCCACAGTCAGCCGGCCTGGCTCCTTCGATTGATCGGTGAGGATGCCCTGCAGCGCCTCGACCATGGAATGTCGAATGAACTCCATCGACCCCGAGCGGTCAACGATGAGCAAGAGAGCGGTGTAATTCGGATCGGTCATGGTGGTTCCCCCTTTTGATGAGCATCGCCGAGGCCATCCCGGCGGTGGATGATGTGAAGACTCGGAGCACGTTTGCCCGAGTGAGAAGGTGTCGACGCGTCGACTAGAGGATGAGGCCGGTGATGAATAATTTGCGAGCTGGCGGGCCGGCGCGCCAGATTTCACTCAGCTCAGTGATGGCATCACGCAATGGTTGCGGTCGGCGGTCAAACGCTTCGTTGAAAAACAGATCTCTCTCCCACGGAAGGTGCTGGTCGGTAGACTCCGTGCTGACCTGCGATTCACTCCGGAACCCATCGAGCTCGGAGTCGAAATTGGTCACTGCGTCGAGCGATTCCTGCACACGAGCGTGAATCCAATCCGCTTCCCGGTGAGCGTTCATCTGGCGCAGGGTGTCGACAACTTCACGCGTGTTCCGCTCTTCATCGTCGCGCACCCTCTCCTCCGAGCGTGGAGGAACACGGCGTTCGGCCAGTTCGCGTGCCACCACTAGTGGCACGGGAGACACGCGATGTTCGGCATCCTCAGGATGGGCGGTCGAGTTCTCTTCACCCCACACTGCGGCGAATGCTGCGCTGGCGTCGAGGCGTTCGGCCTCGCACCACGACATCCATTCCGTCATCGACGAATGCATGTCGATCGAGCTCGGTTCACACCAAACGAACTCCGCGTGGCGTCGAAGGCGCTCCACTTCGAAGAACAGGTTATGAAAAAATTCTTCGGTTGGATTCTCGAGAGCCCCCACCAACTCGGACGCGATGCCCGGCCGCTCGCGAAATTGATCAAGCAACTCGTCGAGTGCGTGCGTTGGAAATCGGGTCTTCACAACGCGGGACGTCTGAAAATCCTTCAGAATCGTTGCGATGGAGTAGCCCAGCCCGTGCTCACCGTTGCCGACGAGCGCAGGTGGAAACAGGGCGAGCACACCGAGGCCGGCGAGCTTGTGTCCCTCAAGCCAGTCCACAAAATCTCCGACAATGACGTCGCGCCGGGTTGAAAACGCCCGTCGCCACACGGCACGATCGAGCAATGAGAAAGGATTCTCCCAGCTCACTTCCTCATCAAAATCGAGAGTTTCGACGCATGTCTCGGAGTCGATGGTGACAAAAGATTGAGCTCGGATATTTTTGCATCCCATCACGTGGGTAATTTTCGATGACCACCACACTTCAGATTCGAGCGTCAACTCTTCGGGATACGCAATGCGGGGATACTTGGGGTGTGCATCGAGGGCTCCGGAATTGCGCGGTCGACGCAAGATGATCGGCTTGATTGAGGGTTCCCTGCCCGAGACGGCCAGCCCGACGAGTAAGTGCCTAGCGCCACGCGGGGTGCGAACCAGCGTGGTTCGTGTCACGAAGGCTTCATCCGCGGGGAGATCCTGATCAAATTTGGTGAATCGCGCCAAGGTGTTACGCGGCCGACTGGGGTGACTCACGTCATACTCGATCACCTTGGTCGCAACGCTCGGTGCAGCCTCGTCGGAACCCCAAATGTAGGCCAGTTCGGACGGGCTAATCGTCAAACGAAGGTTGAGGCGCCGAGCGATATCGCCCAGGAAAGCCGAAGTGAGCAGGTTTTCGGGCGGCGCCACAGCCGCCCGAATGACGGTGTGAACCGCCGGGTTGGTCGAGTCATGCGCAACGGCAACGAACTCGCCGGCGTGACGGTCAAAGGCAAAAACGTCGAGCCGATTTCCGCCAGGGATGGGGCGATCGATCGCGAGGAAGTGCGGTGGCAGGCGGGGTCCCGTCTCGCGACCCAACGCGTCGTTGGTGCGTGCCCAGTACGCAGGGTCCTCGTCGGGATCCGGGCCGAGCGTCCGTGCGATGAGCTCATAGTCTCGTGAAAAGTCGTCGATAAACAGACTCGGTTCCGATGGCTCGGTTTCGAGAGGGTTGGTTTCGAGAGGGTTGGTTTCGAGAGGGTTGGTTTCGAGAGGGTTGG
>RFQD01000167.1 GCA_009925875.1 Microbacteriaceae bacterium
CGTGCCATCATGAGCCATGCGCTCGCCCTCTTAGGTGAGTTCGACCCTCGGTGGATGCCCATCCGACTCCTCAGTGTGCGGGCATCCAATCTCGTGGAATCCGGGAGTGCACCCCTTGCACTGTGGAGCGACGACCAAGATGCGGCTTTTGACGTGTGGCACGAGGCGGAGCGGGCGATGGACGATGTCACGGCAAAATTTGGCGACAATGCCGTGCGACCCGCGTCACTTCTTCGGCGACAGGACTTGTCCGCCCATATTGGCGACTCCAGCGACTAAGCTGAGTTGCACACACGGGAGTCCGGCGAAACCGGGCTGAGAGGAGCACGACAGGTGCTCGACCGTCCAACCTGATCTGGATCATGCCAGCGTTAGGGAGTACACCTCTTGATAAATCCCGTGCCACCTGACGAAAGGGGCACGAAAAGTGCACGCAACACCACAGAACTCACGTAAATCAGGCGCGTCCGCAAAGTCGGTTGCTCGACGAGACCGATTCCGCTGGCGCACCATCGACATCGTTGCCGCCGCAGCCATTGCCGTCGTTATGGGCGTGGTGTTCTGGGCGTGGGGCATCGTGTGGACCCCGCTTTCGACGGTTTTGGGCATCTTGCCCGGGGTCTCGGGAATTTTGAACGGTCCGTGGCTGATCGCCGGTGTTCTGGCCGCACTCATCATTCGCAAACCCGGTGCGGCACTTTTCACCGAGCTTCTGGCGGCAACGGTCAGCGCACTCATTGGCGCGCAATGGGGGATTCTGACACTCGTTTCGGGACTCGTGCAGGGCCTCGCAGCTGAGCTGATTTTTGCCATTTTTGCCTACAGCCAGTGGAAACTGTGGACGGCTGTGCTCGCCGCACTGGGCTCGAGTGTCGCTCTTGCGGCGAACGACCTCATCGTGTGGTACCCCGGCACTGGTCCACTCTTTCAAACCGTTTACCTCGTCAGCAGTCTCATTTCTGGCGCGGTCATTGCGGGTGTCGGCTCGTGGGGAATCGTGTCCGGTCTCTCGCGCGCCGGAGCTCTTCGCTCATTCCGTCGATAGCCGTGCATCGGACCAGTTCAACCGGCTCACCGGGGGCGGTGTCACCCGAGACGGCCTTGCCCGTGGCGGTGTCACCCGAGACGGCTTTGCCCGCGCGAGGTGCACGCGTTCACGTGTCAGATTGGCGATGGATGCTCACCACGGCGTCCGATGCGTCAACACCCCCCGCTCACCAGCTCGACGCATCTCCACTCCTCTCCTTCGATGTCGATCCCGGAGAATGCGTGCTCATACGGGGTGCCTCCGGGTCGGGAAAGTCGACGCTTTTGGCGTGCCTGGCCGGGCTTATCGACCTACATCAACCGGAGTTGGCTCGCGCACATCTTGATCGGGACGAGTCGGCGGACCATCGCATTGTCGAGGGACACATCCGTGTCGAGACTCTCGAAGTTTCGGAGGGTTCTACCGGTGGAACGCTCGTGCGACCCGCGCGCGTGGGTTTGCTGTTGCAAGATCCGATGACTCAGGCCGTCATGCCGCGCGTCGGTGACGATGTTGCTTTTGGACTCGAGAACGTGGGCGTGAGACCCAACGAGATGCCGGCTCGGATTCGTAACGCACTCGACGCAGTCGGGCTCGACGTCGGGCTCGACACGCTGACCGACAAGCTCTCCGGCGGACAGCGTCAGCGACTCGCGCTCGCCGGTCTTCTTGCCATGCGACCCTCTCTCCTGTTGCTCGATGAACCAACCGCACATCTCGATCCCGAGGGGGCAACGGAGATTCGCGACGCGGTCGCAAGAATCGTGCGCGAGCACCACCTCACGCTGATCGTGGTGGACCACACCCCAGACTTCTGGGCCGACATTGTGACGCGCACCATCGATCTTGCGGGGCCGGAGGGACGCCACGTCGAGCGCGCGAAGCCAGCTGCAGATGTGGCGCTGCCTCGGGCCACGTCGCCTCGCGCATCGCAGAGTGATGCTTCGCAGAGTGATGCCTCGCACACGGGCGCATCTCAGGTCCGCGCGCAACATCTGGCTCGCGCAACGGATTTGGCGGTGGGCTACCCGCGCGCTCCGCGTGCGCACGACAAGCTCAATTTCGTGGTCGATGCGGGGCGCATCCTGACGGTAACGGGTCCCAATGGATCAGGTAAGTCGGCTCTCGCTCTCACGCTCGCTCGACTCATCCCCGCCCGCGCAGGCTCCCTCGACGTCGCTGTTCCGAGATCTCGTGTCGGTCTCGTTTTTCAGACGCCGGATCACCAATTCATCGGGTCAACCGTGTTTGCCGACGTTCTCTCCGGTGTGCGGCATCCACGCCGGGAGCGTGACCGCCGCGTCTGGAGCGCACTCACGGAGTTTCATCTTGCCGAGTTCGCGCATCGCAACCCGTTTTCGTTGTCCGGTGGCGAGAAGCGTCGCCTGTCCATCGCGGATGTCGTGGCAGCCATGTCTCCCGAGCAGCCTGGCCTTCTTATTTTTGATGAGCCGAGCGCCGGTCAGGATGATCGCACGTGGCACGACCTCGTCGTGACTTTGCATCGTTTGGCGGATGCCGGACACGGGCTCGTCGTGATCACGCACGACCGGCGCCTCATCTCTGCCGTGAGTGATTGTCGACTGGAGTTGCACTCATGAACCCGCTCACGCGCATCGCGTTTGTCGTTATCGTGAGCCTGCCGCTTCTGTTCACTGTCGATGTTGTGTCGGCCGGCGCGACGCTCGTTCTCGAGGTCGCGACAATGCCCCTGTGGTGGGGCATGCGGATACTCGGCGCGCGTCGCGTCGTATTTGCCATGTTCACCATTGGCGCCGCGGCGCTTGCGACTGGTATCGCGACGGCGATGTATGGGCGCGCCGGTGGAGCGGAACTCATCGAGTGGGGGCCCGTCCACGTGACCGAGCACAGCCTCGCCGTAGCACTCGCCTCATCGCTGCGCGCCGTAGCCCTCGTCATGCCCGCGGTGCTCGTCTTTGCTCGTCTCGACATCGCCGAACTTGGCGATGCGCTGATCCAGGTTGCTCGACTGCCGGAGCGTTTCGTGTGGGGTGCGGTTGCCGGATTGCGACTCATCGAGCTCACGTCCTCGGACATTGACTATGTGCGCTTCGCCCGCCGGGCTCGCGGACTGCGACCGCGTGTGGCGAGCGCTCTCATGCCTCTCTTGGTGTTGAGCCTGCGTCGAGCCGAGACGCTCTCGATGGCTATGGAGGCCCGCGGTTTCGAGAGAGACGCAGGCCTAGATACGCCCTCACGAACGCACTATCGCGTGTCCCGGTTGTCCGGGCGCGATGCGTGGGTTATTGCGGTGGCGGTCGTCATTGCCGTGACCGCCGTCAGCGCGGCCATTGGGACGGGAGCGTGGCACTTTGTTCTTACCGGATGATGATGAGGCGTTGCCGGGCCTGAGCAGACCCCTCTTCGAACCGTCGGTCCTTGAGCTCGCTTTGCGCGTGTCTCGGCTTCCGCCCGGCTCGCTCGTGCTCATCGATGGGGCGAGTGGGACGGGAAAGACAACGCTCGCGAGTGAAATCGAGCGCGTGTTGTCGGGTGTGGACGTGCCCGAGGTGCTGCACATGGACGACCTCTACCCGGGGTGGGATGGGCTTGAGGCGGGCATCCGGAACCTGCACCAGTGGATTCTGAAACCGCGGGCTGACGGTCAACCGGTTCGCTGGCAACGCTACGACTGGCACGCTCAACGTTTTGACGGGAATTTCACTCTCGAT
>RFQD01000168.1 GCA_009925875.1 Microbacteriaceae bacterium
ATCGGCGGTCGCCTCAATCCAGTCGAGCAGCCCGTCATCTCGGCTCGACGGCAACAGCACGCGAATGTCACTCGCGAGCGCCCACGCAATAAAGGGGCGCACATCGGGTTCGCTCGGCAACGACAAATACACCGACAACGACGTCGCCCCAAGTTCGGTGACCAATTCGGTCAGATGCGCGGTCAAGGAGCGCGTGTCGCGCGTCACCTGCGTGCTCGTGCGGTTGCGACGTCGTTCGCGCAATTCGAGGCGAATCGCACGCTTGAGGTCGGGCACGGATTGCGACACAAACTGAGTCTAAATCGTTCACATCGCCCTAATAGAGTGGTCGGGTGAATTCGCGCGTGACAAAAGTTGTGGTGCCTGCAGCGGGAATGGGTACACGCTTTCTGCCCGCGACAAAAGCGTTGCCCAAAGAAATGCTCCCGGTCGTCGACAAGCCCACGATTCAATACGTCATCGAAGAGGCAGTGGTCGCCGGGTTAACGAACGTGCTGATGATCACCGGTCGCAACAAGAACGCACTCGAGAACCACTTCGATCGCGCGTGGGAACTCGAGACGACGCTTCTTTCCAAAGGCGAGATAGCCAAGTTGGAGAAGGTCACGAAGTCGACAAACTTGGCCGAAATTCACTACCTGCGGCAGGGCGACCCGCGGGGGCTCGGGCACGCCGTGGCGAAAGCGCGGGCGCACGTGGGGGAGCATCCATTCGCCTTGCTCTTGGGCGACATCATCACCGAACCCGTCGGCCGTTTGCTGACGACCATGATTGACGTGGCCGAGCAACGTGGTGGAACGGTGATTGCGCTCGCCGAGGTAAACCGCAACGACGTTTCGGCATACGGTATTGCGCTGGTCGAAGAGACGACCGAGGAGGGCATTGTTCGCATCCGCCACCTCGTCGAGAAGCCCGCACCCGAAGAAGCACCGAGTCGCTTGGCGATCATCGGCCGCTACATTTTGGTTCCGGAGATTTTCGATTTGCTCGACGAGACCGAGCCGGGCAAGGGTAACGAGATTCAATTGACGGATGCCCTCAACGTGCTGGCCGAAGACGAAACGATCGGCGGACCGGTGTGGGGGGTCATCCTCGACGGTGACTGGTATGACACGGGTGACAAACTCGCGTATCTCAAGGCCGTCGTGTCGATCGCCTCACGGCGAGACGACCTCGGCGAGGAGTTTCGTGCGTGGCTCGGCGACTTTGTCGGGACGGATCCCTCGTGAGTGCCGTGCATCTGCCCACGATTGCCGATGACGCGGGTTCGGGAATCGTGCTGCGTGGCATCCGGATGCGCGATGCACGCGCGCTCGACCACGAACTCAAACTCAATCGCACGTGGTTGCGCACGTGGGAGGCGACGAATCCGAGCGGCTTCACGTTTGGCGGTGACCCCAAGTCGCTCATTCGCCTGCTGCTCGCGCAGGCGCGTGATTCGGTGGGAATTCCCCTCATCATCGAGCTCGACGGCGAGCTCGTGGGACAGCTCAACGTGTCCTCGCTCGTCTATGGCTCGCTCTCATCCGGACAAATCGGGTATTGGATTGCGGAGCGGGCTGCGGGACGCAACGTGACACCCACGGCGGTGGCGATGGCCACCGACTACTGCTTCTCGGCACTCGGACTGCACCGCATGGAAATCTGCATTCGACCCGAAAACGCGGCATCGTTGCGCGTCGTGGAGAAACTCGGGTTTCGCTACGAGGGACTGCGGCGTCGGTACATCCACATCAATGGTGACTGGCGCGACCACTTTGCATTCGCTTTGGTGCGTGAGGATGTGCCCGAGGGCGTGCTCAATCGGTGGCGAGCGGGCCAGGCGCCGGTGGGCGACGCGCGTATTCCCGAGCGCGATGCCGTGGCCGCCTCGCGCGACCCCCGTTTGGACACACCGACGGGATATCCCTCCCGAGCCGAACACTAGCTCGTACCGTGGAGGTCATGAACGGTGACTTCTTGGGCGGGGGAATTGTCTTCGCCATCTCCGCCGTTCTGTGGCTCGTTTATCTGGTTCCCGCTCTCTGGCGCAAGCACACCTTTGATGCCACGGAGAAAAACGCGGTGCGCCTCAACCAGACTCTGCGTGCGCTCGTCGAAACGAGCGAAACACCGCAGGAAGTTCGCCTGGAGGCGACCGCGCGTGCCGTGGCGCAGCAGCAGCGCATCTTGCGCAAGGCCGAGGCGCGCGCCCGCCGGCAGCTGCGCGCTGCAACCCTGCGCTCGCTCGGGTCCGGGGTACACGCGGGTGAGATCACCCGCTCTGCTGTCGCTCCGCGCACCCCGGCGGCCCCGCTCAGCCCGTCTGCTCCTCTCGCCAGGTCGGTCACGCGGTCACGACAGGGCGGCCGATTGGCAGCCAGCCTCTTACTTTTCGTCTCGTTAGGTGTCGTCGCGTGGGGTGCCGTGACCGTTGCCACGAACGGTCAGTGGGGCTTCATTGCCGGAGGAATCTTCGGCGTCGGCACGTCAGCACTCATTTTGCGCACCATGGCACCGGGTAGCGCGCGAACATCCCCCGCGGCTCAGCAGGCCAGACGCCCCACCCGTCGACGCATCCCCGACGCGACGGTGCGAACCGCGTCGGGGTGGGTTCCCACACAGATTCCTGCACCGTTGACAGCGCGTGCCGGATCGCTGGCGCGTTCCACAGTCGAGGCGCAACGCGCACGCGAACAGCTCCTGCGCGACGCGGCTATCGATGCCGCCGTCGCGGCCCAGAGCGACCGCGCGACAACCACGTCGCGATTCGCGGCACAACCCGTGTCTGCGCCGACGGCGCCTCCCGAGTCGCAGCCGGCCGCGGCTATCGTGGAACGCGAGCGA
This sequence comes from Microbacteriaceae bacterium, assembly GCA_009925875.1. Taxonomy (GTDB): domain Bacteria; phylum Actinomycetota; class Actinomycetes; order Actinomycetales; family Microbacteriaceae; genus RFQD01. The sequence continues at coordinate 2,827 of RFQD01000168.1, forward strand.
CTCGCATCCATGGGGCTTGTCGGCAACACCGGGACTGTGGATCTCGATTTGACCGAAGCCCTGCGTCGGCGTCGCACGGGTTCGTAGCGTCTAGTTGAGACAGTCCATTGCACCCGTGGCGAATGGATTCTCGCTAGCCGACACCTTGTAGCCCGTGCATTCCGGAAGCTGCTGGCCATTTTCCACGCCACCAGGGTCGCCAAATTTGTCGTGCATCGCGGCGATCGCACTGTGAGAGAACAGCGCGGGTGTCGCATTTACCTGGCCGAGATTGAGGTGCAGATGAAGGTGCGTTCCTTGCGTTGAGCCCGGCGGCACGAACAGATACCCGATGACGTCACCCCGGTGCACCTGTTGACCATCGTGCACTGTGATGAATGACGAGTAGAAGCCGGGCGATGGTTGCTTAACGAATGGCTCGAGTGAGTAATAGAGAGTCGCCTCGTGCCCGTTGGATTGCCCCACGACGAGCCCGATGCCGTATGCCTCGTGTTGGCCGAGGTTTCGCAACGCCTCGACATGCGTGATGATTCCGTCGTCCACCGCATACACCGCGGGATAGGTGCTCGGTTCGCCAACGGACGCGAAAGAACCGTCGTCGTGGAAGTTGAAATGCATTCCCTGGTGAGGATTCGTCGCACCCTCACCGAGGTAGGGAGCGATGGAATACACGTGCGTGATGTCAATGGGGAGAACGTCAGATTTATTCGTCTGGAACGTCGTCAGATCGGGAAGCTGTGATGTGGGGGAGTTCTGACCGTCGCCCTCGCTCGCAGTCTCGGTCTGTCGTGGTTCGCCGTCACACCCGGTGAGCGTCAGCAAAATCCCTGATGAGAG
>RFQD01000169.1 GCA_009925875.1 Microbacteriaceae bacterium
TTGAGGATGTAGCTCGTGGAGCCGACGAGGTCGGCCTTGTCCACGACCTCCATCGAGCACTCGGGGTGCACGAGCACCTTCACGCCCGGGAGGTTCGCCCGCATCGCATCGACGTGCTCCGGCTTGAACATCGCATGCACGCTGCAATGCCCCTGCCAGAGGATCACGCGGCTCTTTTTCACCTGTTCGGCGGCGTTGCCTCCGAGCGCGGGATCGTGCGGGTTCCACACGCACATCTCGTCGAGCCCCACGCCCATCGTCCGGGCCGTGTTCCGCCCGAGGTGCTGATCGGGGAAGAACAGCACCCGCTTCGTCTTCGCGAACGCCCACTCGAGCACGGCCCGCGCGTTGCTCGACGTGCAGATCGTGCCGCCGTTGCGCCCGGTGAAGGCCTTGATGTCGGCCGACGAGTTCATGTAGGTCACGGGAATGATGGGCACCTTGCCCGACTCGTCCGCCTCGGATCCGTAGAGCGCCGTGAGTTCTTCCCAGCATTGGGTCACCGATTCGATGTCGGCCATGTCGGCCATCGAGCATCCGGCGGCCAGATTGGGCAGAATCACCTGCTGGTGGGGCTGCGAGAGAATATCCGCCGTTTCGGCCATGAAGTGCACTCCGCAGAAAACGATGTAGTCGGCGTCGGTGCGGTCGGCTGCCGCGCGAGCCAGTTGAAACGAATCTCCGAGGTAGTCGGCATGTTGCACGATCTCGTCGCGTTGGTAGAAGTGCCCGAGAATGACGAGCTTGTCGCCCAGGGTTTCTTTGGCTGCGCGGATGCGCGCGCGCAGCTCCTCGTTCGACGCAACTTTATATTCCTCGGGTAAGCCGCCCTGCACGGGGGAGCCGGTGGGAATCACGTCGCCCATGGAGGCGCCCGGTCCGTAGCTCGGAGCACTCGTGTCGAATTCCCATGGGCCTTGGGCGAGCGAGGGGCTGCAGGTCTTTTCGTTCGACGCACCGGTGACGATGAGTTGAATGCGGTCGTTCACGGATGCGGTGGTCATGCGGTTTCCTTCACGGTCAACATGGGGCGAGAGCGGGGGCCAAGGTCGAATTCACCCTGCGATTCCGGCTCGGCGTTGTAACGGTAGAGCTGCGGTGGGCGGTGACGCGTTCCCGTGAGTCGTTCTCCGGTGGGAACGATGACACCGGAGGCTTCCATGGTGCGTCGAAAGTTTCCGGCATCGATCGGACGCTGCAGGATGACTTCGTACACTTCGCGCAACGCCGCCAGCGTGAACGTGTCGCCGAGAAAGCCGTGCGCGATGCGGCTGTATTCGAGTTTTGTTCGTAAGCGCCACAGCGCGTAGTCCACGATGAGGTTGTGATCGAAGGCGAGCTGGGGAAGGTCATCCGCGCGAAACCACGCAACGTTTTCGCTGTCAAAGACTTGGGCCGCTTCATCCCCGGCGACGAGCGCCCAGTAGACGATGGACACGACGCGCTCGCCGGGGGAGCGCGCCGGGTCACCGAACGCATACAGCTGCTCGAGGTAGCGCGGTTCGAGTCCGGTCGTTTCGCGCAGGGTGCGACTCGCGGAGTCGGCCAGATCTTCTGAGGCAGCGAGCGGACCGCCCGGCAGAGCCCACTGGTTGGCAAAGGGATTGCGAATTCTTTTCACTAACGGGATGCGCAACTCGGGAGTTGCGGAGTCGTTGGGTTGCAGCGTGAATATGACGGTCGACACCGCGAGTGTTGGTTGTTCGTCAGGTGAGGTCATGGCAACTCCTTTCACTCCGTGCGATGCAGGCCCACGCAGCCCCGTGACATGATTTGGGACTGTAAGAGTATTTTTGACTCTAAGTCGAGACTATCTTAGTGTCAGATTGACCCAAACACAAAGCCCCTGACTAGCTTCGTGTCAATCGTGTTAATTTCGACCCGGATTCACCGCGCCATGGTGACAAAAGCCCCTCAAGACGGTTAAGTAAGGCGTGGAGTTTGTCAACGCTGACAAGCTCGAGCCCAGTCGGGCTGTCACCTCACAGAAAGTGAAAGGCATTCACGCATGTCGACAACATCACCCCCGGCCAACCTCGCCGGCCAAAAAGGACTGAAGACGGGGGCGCTCGGGCTCCTTTCGAGCGTTGTGGTTGGAATGGCTTCCACGGCCCCGGCATATTCGCTCGCAGCCGCTCTCGGGTTTATTGTTCTCGGCGGGGAGGCGCTTGTCGGTTTCCAAGCACCCGGCATCATCATCCTTGCCTTCGTTCCCATGCTGTTCATTTCGGTGGCATATAAGGAACTGAATCGCGTCGAACCCGACTGCGGAACGACATTCACGTGGTCCGCACGCGCATTTGGATCGCGCACCGGCTGGATGGGTGGATGGGCACTCATGGCCGCGGACATTGTTGTCATGGCGAACTTGGCACAAATCGCGGGCTCATACTCGTTCACCTTTGTCGGCGAATTGTTTGCAAATCCTGAGATCTCGGCTATTTCCGGTGACGTGTTCTGGTCCACAGTGGCGGGTCTTATCTGGATTGCCCTCATGACATGGATCTGTTACCGCGGTATCGAGATTTCTGCGAAGTTGCAGTATGCACTGCTGAGTATTGAGATCGTTATTCTGCTCGCCTTTGCCGTCGTCGCTTTGGTTCGTGTCTACACGGGCAACGGCGTTGACGGGAGCACGATGCCCGACTGGAGTTGGTTCAATCCGTTCACTCTCGATTTCTCGACCGCGATTGCCCCTGCGATTCTCACCGCACTCTTCATTTACTGGGGGTGGGATACGGCCGTCGCCATCAACGAGGAAACCGCTGACCCAGAGAAAACCCCGGGTCGCGCGGCCGTGATCAGCACACTTCTTTTGCTCGTGACCTACTTGCTTGTGACGGTCGGATCCGTCGCATTTGCAGGTGTTGGTGACACGGGCATTGGCCTCGGAAACGCCGACAACGCGGGGGACATCTTCGCTGCGATTGGGCCGGCACTTTTCGGAGACAGCATTCTCGGACACATCATGATGATGTTGCTCGCCGCATCAATTCTGACTTCAGCGGCCGCCTCGACACAGACCACGATTCTGCCCACGGCACGTGCGGCACTTTCGATGGCCGCATTCAAGGCCCTGCCGAGTCATTTCACGAAGATTCACCCCAAGTTCCTGACTCCGACGTGGGCCACCTGGGGCATGGGAATCATCTCGGCAGCGTTCTATTTGCTGTTCACACTCGTGAGCCCCAACCTGTTGCTCGCTCTCATCGGATCAATCGGTTTGCTCATCGCCGTGTACTACGGAATGACCGGGTTTGCGGCTACCTGGTTCTTCCGCAAGACGCTTTTTCGAAGTGCTCGTCATTTCTTCATGCGAGGCCTCATCCCGCTTCTCGGTGGAGTCATGATGTTGATTGTTTTCGTTTATGGTCTCCAGCAGTTCCTGCTGCCGGACTGGCTCCAAGATGGCGACGGTAACAACGTCACCATCTTCGGGCTCGGAGCAGTCGGTGTCGTTGGACTTGGAGCCATCGTTCTCGGTGCGATACTCATGATTTGGTGGAACATCGTGAGTAAGGACTTCTTCACCGGAAAGACCCTCGAGCGTCGCGCTCACACGGCTGACTAGTCGACATCGAACGCCGGATGCCCGACTCGCCACATGCCCTCGCACGAGGGTAGGCGAG
>RFQD01000170.1 GCA_009925875.1 Microbacteriaceae bacterium
GGTGTCGCGATCGGCAGCGAACAGCGCACTTTGACCATAAGATTACCCGCATGTCTGAGCTGTCTCGTGCAAACTCCGTCGATGCCCTTATTGGGGCGCGGTGGAACGAAATCATTGACAATCTGCGGACGCTCGTGGGCATCCCATCCGTTTCCTGGCCTGCTTTCGATGCCACGCATGTTCAGAAAAGTGCGGAAACTGTAGCTCAGTTGTTCGACCAATTGCAGATATTCGATTCCGTGGACATTCTGCGAGCCGAAGTGACGGATTCGTCGGGGACACGTCCCGCTTCCGGTGAGCCGAGTTGGGGACAACCGGCCGTGGTCGCGCGCCGCGAAGCCCGCCCCGGATGGCCCACCATCCTGTTGTACGCGCATCATGACGTTCAGCCACCGGGGAGTGAGTCGGAATGGCACACTCCAGCCTTTGATGCGACGGAACGAAACGGGCGAATTTTTGGCCGCGGTACGGCTGACGACAAAGCCGGTATTGTCACGCACCTCACCTCACTCCAGGTCCTCACGGAACTGGCCGACGACATCGCCGTCGGCGTGGTTGTTTTCGTCGAGGGAGAAGAAGAATATGGCTCACCCTCATTTGAAAACTTTCTCGATTCCTATCGAGAACGGCTTGATTCGAACGTCATTATCGTCGCGGATTCTGGAAATTGGAGCACGACTGTGCCCGCACTGACGGTCAGTCTCCGTGGAAATGTGACCTTTGCGCTCACCGTTCGCACTCTTGACCATGGGGTTCATTCGGGGATGTTTGGAGGAGCAGTACCGGATGCCGTGATGGCGGCCGCTCGCTTGATTGACTCGTTTTACACCACCGACGGTGCCGTAGCGGTTGCGGGTCTGACACCGCAGATTCGTGAGGTGCCCCCCTACGACGAGATGCTCCTTCGTGAGGAGGCTTCACTTCTCCACTCGACTCAACTGATTGGTGTTGGAGATGTCTTACATCGTCTGTGGTCACAGCCGGCAATCACCGTGACGGGCATTGATGCGCCGCCGGTGGAGAGCGCCTCCAACACTCTTTTGCCGAGTGTGCGGCTTCGCGTCAGCGTTCGAGTCGCTCCAGGGCAATCGGCTCAGGACGCTCTCGATGCGGTCCGCGTTCACATTGATGGCAACGTCCCCTTTGGCGCTGAGGCGATTCTGGAAGACATAAATCTTGGTGAGGCCTTCCTCGATGACGGTGAGGGTCCGGCGGCCCGGGCGGCCCGCGAGGCGATGTCTCTCGCCTGGGGGAAGGAACCGGTCGACATGGGTATCGGAGGTTCCATTCCGTTTATTTCGAGCTTCAAACAGGTGTTTCCCGACGCAGAAGTTCTGGTCACGGGTGTGGAAGATCCCGATTCGCGCGCACATGGAACGAATGAGTCGCTCGATCTGGGAGTTTTGCGCAGGGCCATTGGCACACAGTCACTCTTGCTTCTTCACCTGAACGATTCGGGCGGAATAAACACGCGCGTAGACTTGTCGTCATGAGCATGGAAACGACATCACAAACTGCGCACGGAGTATCTCTCACCCCCGCGGCTGCGGCGAAGGTCAAAAACCTCATCGCACAGGAAGAAAACCCTGACTACCGACTGCGTCTCGCTGTGGAATCGGGCGGATGCTCGGGTCTCATCTATCAGCTTTTCTTTGACGAGCGCGTTGAAGAAGGTGACGCGATTGTCGAATTTGATGGCGTCGGCGTGATTGTGGACCCCAAGAGCAGTCCTTACCTGGAGGGCTCGACAATCGACTTCCAGGACACCATCGAGAAGCAAGGCTTCACGATCGACAACCCCAACGCGCAGGGAAGCTGCGCGTGCGGAGACTCGTTTCATTAGTTCACCGGCAGCACCCGATTTTCTTCACTCAGTGGAAAAGTTCGCCCGCGTTCCGGCGCCGACACGGCACTGCCTCGCGGTAGGCTGAAACGGTTAGAAACGAACTCATACGTGGCTGTTATGCGTAAATGGAGAGGTTACCGGTGGTCAAGAATCATCGCCTGAAGTGGCTCGCAATTCCTCTGGCGAGCTCCATCGCCGTGGCCCTGGCTGGCTGCACGCAACAAGAGTTGCGTGGGTACCTTCCCGGGGAGCCCGGTGTGACGAACCACACCGACCGAATCACGGGATTGTGGGTCACGAGTTGGATCGTGCTTCTGGGTGTGGGCGCCATCACGTGGGGACTTCTCATCTGGGCAATGGTTGTGTACCGCCGCCGCAAGGGTCAAACGGGAATGCCCGTCCAACTCAAATACAACCTCCCGATTGAAGTTTTCTTCACAGCCGTTCCGCTCATCCTGATTCTCGGATTCTTTGCCTTCACCGCTCGAGATGAAGCCATCATCGAACAGCGTTATGAGAACCCTGATGTGACCATCCAGGCGTTCGGCAAGCAGTGGGCGTGGGACTTCAACTACACAAACGACAACGTGTACTACTCGGGTATTCAGGTTCAACCTGACACGTCGCCGGATGCGCCGCAGGGATCGATTGACCCGGCCTCTATTCCGACACTGTATTTGCCGGTGGGTAAGACCGTGGAAATTCAACTTCAAGCGCGCGACGTTATTCACTCCTTCTGGGTTATTGATTTCCTTTACAAGAAGGACATGATCCCGGGCAAGACGAACTACATGTCGTTCACGCCCGAAAGAGAGGGAACCTACAAGGGCAAGTGTGCCGAGCTATGTGGCGAGTTCCACTCTCAGATGCTCTTTCAGGTCAAAGTCGTCTCGCAGGGTGAGTATGACGCGTACATCCAATCGCTTCGTGACAAAGGTTTCGAGGGACAGCTGGGAACCGAATACAACCGCAACCTTGGGCAGGCCAACATCGTGGCCGAGTCAGCTAAGAAGTAGGGGCTGAAACATGAGTACAACGCTGGTTCCGACACCCGTCGATAACGCCGCTTCTCGTCCCCAAACGGTGGGAGTGACTCGTGGGGTCAAGAAGGGCAACGTCATCGTCCGTTGGTTGACGTCCACTGACCACAAAATCATTGGTCACCTGTACATGATCACGTCGCTCGTGTACTTCCTCATCGGCGGCGTCATGGCACTGCTTATTCGTGCCCAGCTTTTCGCCCCTGGTCTCAACGTCTTGGCGACCAAAGAGCAGTACAACCAGATGTTTACGATGCATGGCACGATCATGCTGCTCCTGGTTGCCACGCCCCTGTTTGCGGGATTGGCCAACGAACTAGTCCCGCTCCAAATCGGATCGCCCGACGTGGCCTTCCCTCGCCTCAACATGCTGTCGTTCTGGCTCTATTTCTTTGGAGCACTCATTGCGGTCGGTGGATTCTTCACTCCCGCTGGCTCGGCGAGTTTTGGGTGGTTCGCCTACACGCCGCTGAGTTCGCAGACGTTCTCGCCAGGAATCGGTGCGAACATGTGGGTCTTGGGTCTCGCGATGGGTGGTTTCGGCACGATTCTGGGTGCGGTCAACTTCATCACGACGATCATCACGATGCGCGCGCCGGGAATGACCATGTTCCGCATGTCCATCTTCACCTGGAACATCCTCGTGACCTCGATTCTGGTCATTCTGGTCTTCCCGATTCTTGCGGCGGCTCTG
>RFQD01000018.1 GCA_009925875.1 Microbacteriaceae bacterium
GACTTCGACCTTGCCAATCTGCGCAGGTCGCGTCTTTGCCGCCACGAATCCAGCGAGCGCCACTTCGCTGTATCCGTTCTCGGCAGCGACATCTCGCTTGATGCCAACTGAGATATACGGGCGCGTGCTCGCGATGTTGTTTTCCACTTGCTTCGCCTGGGGTAGCGCCCGCATCGCGTCGGTCACCTTCGTCGTGGCTTCGTCGAGGGTGGCTTGGCTCGGGGCCGTGACATTGATCTTGATGTCCCCGCTCGCGCCGAACCCACTCGACGCGGCGACGTTGATCGTTTTAATGTCAACAGCGTCAGCCAAACGTGTCCGCGTGTCATCTTGCACGACTTGCTGGTCAGCTTTTGCCTCGGTCGTCACTGAATAGGTGATGGCGGTGTCGCCTCCTCCCACGAACGCGTCGCGCAGAGCGTTGCCCGAGGATCCAATGGATACCTGAACCGTTTTCACTCCGGGGGTGTCCAACAGCACCTTCTCGACCGTGGCCGCGAGCTTGTCTTGCTCCGCCAGGCTGGTCCCCGCCTCGATGGATTGAGAGACGGTAAATGTATTTTGCCCAGATGAGCCCAAGAAGTTGGTCTTCATGAAGGGCACGAGGGCCACGGTTCCACCGAGAACGACAATGGCGAGCACCAACGTGAGCGCAGAATATTTGAGCGTCCAGGCGATGATGGGGCGGTAGCCCTTTTGAAGCCAGGTGATTTCGTTTTCGTCATGATGCCGCACCGGTTTTGCGTTCTTGCGGAGTCGGCGGTACTCCTCGGGTGCGCGTAAGAACCAGTACGCCAGTACGGGGACAATCGTGAGCGACACGAGCAACGAGGCGAGGAGCGCAATCGTCACGGTCAACGCAAATGGCTTGAAAAGTTCGCCGGTGATACCGGTGACGAACGCGAGCGGCAGGAACACCGCCACCGTGGTCGCCGTTGAGGCCGTGACGGCACCCGCGACCTCGCGCACCGCATCCACAATGACCTTGGCTCTGTCGCTGCCGGGAACAACAAGGTTTCGCTTGATGTTTTCGATGACCACGATGGAGTCGTCGACGACTCGACCGATCGCGATCGTGAGAGCGCCGAGAGTCAGGATGTTGAGCGAATAACCAAACGCTTGGAGGCCGATGAAGGTGATGAGAACGGATGTGGGGATTGAGATCGCCGTCACCAAAGTTGAACGAACCGACAACAGGAACACGAGAATTGTCAAAACCGCGAACAGTAGTCCGAGCAGGCCCTCTTGTGTCAGGGATTCGATGGATTTCTCGATGTAGGGCGCCTGGTCAAAAACGGTCGTGAATTGCGTGCCCGACCCGAGAGACTCTTGCAAGGTGGGAACGATTTTGTTCACTCCGTGCGAAACCTCCACGGTGTTCGCGCTCGGCAACTTCGTGACGGCAATCGTGAGCGAGTTTTTACCGTTGACACGACTCACGGTGGTGGGATCCGCAACGCCCAGTTCAACCGTTGCGACGTCACCAATTGTCACGAGATCGCCCGTGCTTCCTCCGATGAGTGGAAGAGCAGAAATCTGATCAACGGAGGTCAACCGCTCACCAGTGACAAGGGTGAGGGTCTTGCCGTTCTCTGTGATTTGACCCGCCGGGATGAGTAATCCGTTCTGGTCGAGAGCATCAGAAATCGAGGACGTCGACAAACCGTCTTCTCGGAGCGTGTCGAGATTGGGGGTAATTGTCACGCGTTGCGCCGGAGCGCCGATGAGAACGGCGTCGCGCACCCCAGGAACGTCTTTCAAGTCTTGCAACGTGGAGTTGCGAATCAAGTCAGCCAGCTCTTCCGTGGAGAGGTCGGATGAGACGGCAAGCTGTATGACCGGGAAATCACTGAAGCTGCCCGTGATCACTTGAGGGCTCACGTCAGCTGGCAGTTGAGACTTTATGCGGTTGATGGCCTGGTTGATTTTCTGCTCGGAGAGCACCAGGTCGGTTCCGTATGTGAATGACACCTGAATCAGGCTCAGGTTCGTGCTCGAGGTCGCCGTCGTCGACTCAATGCCGGGAACGCCTTGGATGGCCGTCTCGATGGGACCCGAGACGTCTTGATTGACCACCTCGGGGGCGGCACCCGAATATGTCGTGAGAATTGCCAGCTGCGGGAACTGCACCTCGGGGGTGAGCTCTTGCTTGAGATTGGTCAACGCCAATCCGCCGAAAATCGCGACAACGATGGTGACGAGCGCAATGAGTGCGCGATTCTTCATACTGGCGACGGCCAAAAGGTGCATGTGAGTAAGTATCGCACCGCGAACGGGCAAAGTTTTCTGAGAGTCCGCCAGCAAGAGTATCCTCAACACTCGTGGACTCAGAAGAACGCGCCCCGAGTAAAGAAGAGCTCTCCGCACGCCGATTCATTATTGGTGACCCGTTGCCAACGACACGCCTCGAGGGCGAGCTCCTCCCAAAGCGCATCGCGTTGCCCATTTTTGCGAGCGACGCGCTGTCCTCGGTCGCCTATGCTCCGCAAGAGATCATCATCATCCTCCTCATGGGAGGTCTCAGCTTTCTCGCGTTCACGCCGTGGATTGCAGCGGCGGTCATTCTTTTGATGATTGTGGTCGTCGCAAGCTATCGACAGCTCATCAAGGCGTATCCGTCGGGCGGCGGTGACTATGAAGTTGCGAGCAAGAACATTGGCGAATGGGCAGGAATCATCGTCGCGAGTGCGCTTCTCGTTGACTACGTGATGACCGTGGCCGTTTCGGTGGCCGCGGGAGTCGACAACATCATTTCGGCGCTGCCATTTCTCGATCCGTGGCGCGTTCAAATAGCCATCGCGTTCGTCGTTGTGCTCGCGGTCATGAATCTTCGCGGTGTTCGAGAGGCCGGTCTCGCTTTTGCGATTCCCACCTATCTGTTCGCGGGCAGTGTGATTTTCATGATTGTTACGGGTCTGATTCGCACGCTGATGGGTGACGCACCCGTCGCTGACTCGGCGCAGTATGCGGTTGCGTCCCACGACGTGGCGCAATCCGCGCTCATCCTGTTGCTCTTGCGGTCTTTCGCCAGCGGATGCTCGGCGCTCACGGGTGTCGAAGCCATCGCTAACGGAGTTCCGGCTTTTCGCAAACCGAAAATTCAGAACGCCCGTACGACCCTGTTCATGCTCGGTGCCATCGCCATCAGCCTGTTCGCGGGCCTCATCTCGCTCGCCGTCATCTCCGGCGTTCACTACGCCGAAAGTGCGTGTGACCTGATTGGATTCGCGAACTGCGCAACGACTCCTCAGCCGAGTCTCATGGCGCAAGTGGCGGCGGCCACCTTTGGCAATGGCAGCATCATGTTCTTCGTTGTCCAAGCAACGACGGCGCTCGTCCTGCTACTCGCCGCAAACACGGCTTTCAACGGATTTCCTCTACTCGGTTCCGTTCTGGCTCACGACGGTTATGCCCCGAAAGCTCTTGAAACTCGCGGTGATCGGCTCATCTACTCGAACGGCGTCATCGCACTGGGCCTTGTCGCTATTGCGATTCTCGCTGTGTTCCAGGCCAACCTCAATCAGTTGATTCAGCTCTACATTTTGGGCGTGTTCACCTCGTTCACTTTGGGCCAGAGCGGGATGGTTCGACATTGGCTTCGTCTGCTCAAAACGAAACCGGCGAATGCGTCGAGCATTCGGCGAAGTCTCACCATCAACCTCATCGGAGCAATTTTCACCGGAACCGTGCTCGTCGTCGTCACGATCACCAAGTTCACACACGGCGCATATCTTGTCTTCATTGCCATGCCGGTCTTGTATTTCTTGATGATTGGTGTCCACCGCTATTACCGCGACGTGGAGGCAGAAATTGCCGTCGATGGAGACGTTGAATTCGACAAGACCGGGGAGCACGCAATCGTGTTGGTCGGCAAAATGCAAAAACCGGTTCTCAAAGCACTGGACTTCGCCATCGCCGCACGCCACGACAGTCTCGAGGCAGTTCACGTGTCCATTGATGAAACGTCGACCGTCCAGCTGGAGTTTGACTGGATTCGAAACAACATTCACGTCCCACTCCAAATCATTCGCTCACCGTACCGAGACCTTACGTGGCCACTCATCGAGCACATTCGTGCACATCGAAAGGAACACGGCTCAGAGATTGTCAACGTGTATCTTCCCCAGTACATCGTCGGTCATTGGTGGGAGCACCTGCTGCACAACCACAAGTCCCGTCGTATGCGTACGCGACTCATGATGGAAAAGGGGGTCACGATTACCCTCGTTCCGTGGTTGCTCGACTCCTCCGACTTGATTTACGGGCGGCGGTCCCGCCCGGTTCCGGGTCAATCACGCCGAGGTGAGCCTGTTCGACCACATGCTCGAACGACCGAGCGCCCGCCGGTAGGTCGCAACAACAGCAAACCACCTCGCAGCTAGCCCATGGTTATTCGGCTGCTGGCCGTATTGTGTGGCGGTCTCGCGGGCACCCTTCTCCGGCTGGCCGTCGACCTGGCGCTTCCACACAGTTCACCGGGTGCACTTTCTGTGTCGACAATCGTGGTGAACACAGTGGGGTCATTCGTGCTCGGCGTGCTGACGAGTCACCTCTGGTTGCGACCATCCACCCCGGAATGGGTACGAATCGGGGTTGGCCCGGGTCTCCTCGGTTCCTTCACCACTTTTTCCGCTATCGCCCTGAACGCCATCGCCGGAATCAACGAATCGCGTCCCACCGACGCGCTGCTCGCGCTGGCGCTCTCGCTCCTCTGTGGTCTCGCGGCAGCATGGGCTGGTCTCAAGATCGGCGCGCGCCTCCATCGGGGGAGTGAGAGCTCGTGACCGTCACTGTCATTCCCTTCGTGGTGCTGGCAGGAGGCGTCGGCGCACTGCTGCGATTCCTGGTCACTCAGGCGATTCCCACAACAACGGCACGCCCGTTTCCGATCGGTGTCGTGACGGTAAATGTCCTCGGGTCACTCGTTGCCGGAATGACGCTTGGGTTACTCAGTGGCCAGATCATCAGCGTCGATGTCGCCATTGTCATCTGGGCTGGTCTCTGCGGTGGACTGACCACGTTCAGTACCGTCGCCGTGGAAACAATTATGTTGGGGCGTCATCACGTTCGCCTCGCCTGGTTAAACATCGCCGCAACGGTGGTTGGGGGATGCGCATCCGCGGCTATCGGTTTTGCAGTTACCCGACTTCTGTTCCCCTAGGCTCTGCACAAAGTCGCACCCGACAACGGTGCTGTCGAAGCCCTCGTGTTACAGTGGTACCAAGTTTTAAGGTCTTGCTTTGTCGCCTGAATAGTCATTCGCGACGAACACAGTGCAAGGGAGTCTCTCATGGGACGAGGCCGTCAGAAGGCAAAGCACACCAAGGTGGCGCGTGAGCTGAAGTACTTCAGCCCGGAAACCAACTATTCCGAGCTGGAGCGTGAACTCACCGGCTCATCGGGCGACCCTATTTTGGATGAGAACCTCGCCAAATGGGCTGACTACGCCGTGGATAACGAGTCTCGTGCGTCCGACGAAGACGAGGACGACGAAGCAAAATTTGCCTGAGTCACTTCCGCTTGTGACTAGCGCTACTCGGGGCAACACGTTTAACGACGGCTGATTTCTTTTTTGCTGGCGGAGAATTTTTCGGTTGAGACATCGTCAGCCACCGAGCCGCCATCCAGGTTCCGACGGACACAACGAGGACACCTGCGTATGCGCCACCAATCAGCAAAATGATTGTCGCTGCGAGGTTGTTCACATGAGCCAAAATGCTCACGGTGCCCGCCATGATGCCCGCCCCAACAAGCCAGGCGGCATAGGAGACCGCGGCAAATAGACGCGCTCGGGACGACACGGGACGAAGGGCGTACCACTGCGCCACATTGGGAAGCGCCAGCGCGATGGCGATCGACGCCAGCGTGAGGAGAGTGGTTATGGATGCCGGCGTCGAACGAGGGAGTAGCGTCGGAAGTTGTGCCACTCCCCACGCCAGCGCACTCGCCATTGACGACAAACCGAGCCACGCAAGGAGCGGGGGGACGGTTCGCGCTCGAACAAGAAATGCCCAGTGAACAAATGCAACGAGAAAGCCCTGTATTGCGCCGCCGAGCATGATGGCGACGAACTGGAGGAGGGGATTCCATCCGTTAGCGACAGCGCTGATTGCAATCCACGTGGGGGCGAGAAAGCTGGCGGCCACGATGACCTCGGTAAAGCCCACCCACCCTACGAAGGGCACTGAAGGTCTAGTCGGCAAAGCTTCCCACCAGTCGAACAGCACCGCCGTCGACGCCCTTAGCGCCTTGAGTAAAACCGGTGAGGTCTCTCGTCGCGGTAGAGACCATACCAACGACCCAGGACGCGATACCCAATTCCGACAATCGGGTGGTGATGGCCGACGCGGAATCGGGCGACACGACGGCCAGCATGCCGAGGCCCAAGTTCCAGGTGCCCTCAGTCGCTTCCAAAGGCTCTCCATTCATGTCGGCGAGTACGCGGAATACGTGCATGGGTGACCATGTCGAACGGTCGACGTCAACCCAGGCTCCCTGAGGCAAGACACGAGCGAGATTTGCGGCGATGCCCCCACCTGTGACGTGGCTCAGCGCGTGCACCGACGGCCCTAGCTCGGGCGACACGAGGATCTCGAGCAGAGCGCCCGTGTACAGGCGAGTTGGCTCCAGGAGCACCTCGCCGACGACGCCACCGAGAGCATCCGAATGGTCGGTGAAGGCAAGCTTCTGCTGCGCCAAGATGTGCCGAACGAGCGAGTAGCCGTTGGAGTGAAGCCCGCTCGAGGCGCACGCGACAACGACGTCGCCGTGTTGCACGCGGTCAGCGCCGAGTAGAGCGTCACGCTCGACAACACCGGTGGCGGCACCGGCGATGTCGTATTCGTCGGGTGCAAGAAGACCCGGATGCTCTGCCGTCTCGCCTCCGACAAGTGCGGTCCCCGTCTCGGCGCAAGCGTCGGCGATGCCTTTCACGATGGCGGCGATGCGCTCGGGTACGACCTTTCCGCACGCGATGTAATCCGTCATGAAGAGGGGGCGCGCACCAGTGACGATGATGTCGTCGACAACCATGCCCACGAGGTCGAACCCGATCGTGTCGTGCTTGTCAATGGCCTGGGCCAATGCGACTTTGGTGCCCACGCCGTCGGTGCTCGTTGCGAGCAACGGATGACGGTACTCGGTGAGAAAACCGACGTCGAACAGGCCGGCGAATCCGCCGACATCGCCGACAACTTCGGGTCCGTGGGTTGCCCGAACCGAAGCCTTCATCAGCTCGACGGCCAAGTCACCGGCGGCCGTGTCTACCCCCGCACGCGCATATGAGTCGCTCATCGGACCCAAGTCTATCCAGCGCGCAAGTGTGCGAGACTTGGGGAGTCTTATCGAGCCGCGCTGTCTGTCGCGGTCCTCACGCCTCAGGAGACTACAGATCGCATGTGCGGCATCGTCGGAATCGTCTCGCAAGAACCGGTTAATCAGCACATCTACGACGCACTGCTGTTGCTCCAGCACCGCGGTCAGGATTCCACCGGCATGGCCACCGCCGATGGAAGTCAACTTCATCTGTTTAAGGCAAAGGGCCAAGTTCGTGAGGCCTATCGCACGCGTGACATGCGTTCGTTGCTCGGCACGATGGGCATCGGTCACGTGCGCTACGCCACGGCGGGTGCTGCGAAAAATGAGGAGGAGGCGCAACCCTTCTATGTCAACGCGCCCTATGGCATCATCCTCGTTCACAATGGAAACTTGACGAACACGCGCGAGCTCTCGCGCGATCTGTTCGCGATTGACCGCCGACACATCAATACGTCGAGTGATACCGAGCTTCTGCTGAATGTGCTGGCCACCGAAATCCAATCGCGCATTTCGGGCGATGCCCTCGATGCCGGCGACCTGTTCGACGCCGTGTCTGGTGTCCACGCGCGGGTCGAAGGCTCCTACGCTGCGATCGCCGTTATCGCAGGGCACGGCGTGCTGGCCTTCCGCGACCCGTTCGGTATTCGGCCTTTGATTCTGGGTTCGCGACCGGCCGAGAACGGCAAGACCGAATGGATCGTAGCGAGTGAGTCTCTTGTGCTCGAAAGCGCGGGCTACAACATCGTTCGCGACGTGGAACCGGGCGAGGCCATCTTCGTCACGGCCGAGGGTGAGATGTTTGCGAAGCAGTGCGCCGCGAATCCCATTCTCATGCCGTGCTCGTTTGAATACGTCTATCTCGCCCGTCCCGACTCCATCATGAATGGCATCTCCGTGTACGAGGCGCGGCTTCGTCTAGGCAATCGACTTGCGGATACGATCGCGGAATACGCACCCACGGGCAACATCGACGTTGTCATGCCGATTCCCGATTCGTCGCGTCCGGCCGCCATGCAAGTGGCGCGAAAGCTCGGCATCGAATACCGCGAAGGCTTCTACAAAAACCGCTACGTTGGCCGCACGTTCATCATGCCCGGGCAAGCCCAACGCAAACGCTCGGTGCGGCAGAAGCTCAACGCCATGTCGAGCGAGTTCAAGGGCAAAAACGTGCTCATCGTCGACGACTCCATCGTGCGCGGGACCACGTCGAAAGAAATTATCGACATGGCTCGGGCTGCCGGTGCGAACGAGGTAACGTTCACGTCGGCCGCGCCTCCCGTTCGTTTTCCGCACGTGTACGGCATCAACATGCCCTCCCGCGCCGAGCTCATCGGGCACGGTCGCAAGATTCCCGAGATTGCCTCCGTGCTTGGTGCCGACCACCTCATCTATCAAGAGGTCGAGGATATGCACGCCGCCATCATCGAGGGTTCACCGGTTACTGGTCTCGACATGAGCTGCTTCACCGGCGAGTACGTCACGGGCACCGTGACGAATGAGTATCTTGCGTGGGTTGAAGCAACCCAGTCGAGCTAGCCGAGCACTATTTCGTGGTCGTTGAATCGGTGGTGGTTGTTCGCTTCGCCTCGGCCAGACGCACCGAGCGGCGCAACATGACATCCAGGATGAGCGCCGAACCAAGTCCGATGAGCCCGCCGACGGCACCGGTGAACAGCACGAAGAAGCCGACAAGCTGGTAGACGGGAACACCCCCAGTCGAGTTGGGCATACCAATCAAGGGTGTCGCCGAAATCAGGGCAACAATCGCGCCAAGGGCGACGCCGAACAAGAAAAAGCGCCGGTACTTCGGGCTACGACGAACAGTCACCGTCTCGATGCTTGATTTTTCGCTCACACGACTATTGTGCCCTGCGCGAGGCACTCACAGTGCGAGCGGAACGAATGCCGAGATGTCCGATCGAATGCCGGATGCGCGAATCACGCCCGAGCTCACTCCCGTAGCCCAGTCCAGAGTTCCCGTGGTCAGGGCAACAAAGGTCAGCGCATCCATCTCGACCACGTTCGGGGGAGTGCCGCGGGTGTGACGTGGTCCCTCCACAAACTGGATTGCTCCAAACGGTGGAACACGCACCTCAACCGTGTTGCCCGGGGCCGAACGATCAAGTTGCTGAAGCAGCCACCGCACGGCGAGCGCCAAGTCAGTGCGCGCCGGCGTTGACCCCGTAGATTGCGCATCCGATACCGCAGTCAACGCAGCACGACCGTCGGCGTCGGCAATCTTTGGCATGGGCATGCCTCAAGTCTCCCCCGTGGCGCCGCGACGTGGCGAACCCGACATACATTCGCAATACGCTGGAACGGTGAAGATTCTCGTCCTCGGACCCGGTGCACGTGAGCACGCCATCATCTTGGCTCTGCTCGCCGAGAACGACACGCATGACATCACCGCCGCTCCGGGTAACGCCGGAATCGCGCACGACATACCGTGCGTTCAGATTGACGCGAACGACCCGGCCGCCGCAACTGCGCTCGCCGTCGGCCTCGACGTTGAACTCGTGGTCATCGGCCCAGAGGCTCCGCTGGTTGCCGGTGTGGCCGACGCGATTCGGGCGGAGGGTATCCCCGTATTTGGCCCAAGCCAGGCCGCTGCCATGCTTGAGGGCAGCAAAGACTTCGCGAAGCGAATCATGTCCGAGGCACTCGTACCAACCGGCCGTGCAATCACGGCGCTCTCGCTGCTCGAGGCCGAGACGGCACTCGATGACTTCGGTGCACCGTATGTGGTTAAGGCTGACGGGTTAGCCGCGGGCAAGGGCGTTCTTGTGACGACCGATCGTGACGCGGCCGTGGCTCACGCGTCCCACTGGCTCGCGCACGGTGGCGTGCTCATTGAGGAGTTTCTCGACGGGCAGGAGGTGTCGCTCTTCTTGCTCAGCGACGGGCACGACGTTGTGCCACTCTCACCCGCCCAAGACTTCAAGCGCATCTTCGACAACGACGAAGGCCCCAACACCGGCGGCATGGGGTCGTACTCGCCAATGCCGTGGTTGTCCGAGCGCTTCGGCAGCGAAGAGGCGTTCGTTCGCGAAGTGATCGAGACCGTCGGGCAGCCGGTTATTCGCGTGCTGGAGGCAGAGGGAACCCCCTTTGTCGGCCTTCTTTACTGCGGGCTCATCATCACGAAAGACGGGATTCGCGTCATCGAGTTCAACGCGCGTTTCGGTGACCCCGAAACTCAGGCCGTATTGCCACGGTTGGTGACGCCGCTCTCAGAGCTTCTGTTGGCGTCCGCAACCGGTGACCTTGCCGGTCGACCCTGGCCGCAGTTCAGCACTGACCGCACGGTGTGCGTGGTGCTCGCCAGCGAGGGTTACCCCGAGTCGCCGATCACGGGCCGACCATTGACCGGGCTGGATGCGGCGGCGGCGGTTCCCGGCGTGCACCTCGCGCACGCGGCCACGGCGATTGCGCCCGACTCAGGCGCAACAGATCCCAGCGCGCCGGCAATCCTGCTCGCCACCGGGGGTCGGGTGCTCAGCGTCGTTGCACGTGCAACATCGTTCGGTGAGGCACGTGACCGAGCCTATGAAGCCATTCGACTCATCGGCCTCGAGGGCGGGCAGTTCCGTTCCGATATCGCCGCTGCTGTGGTTGCCCAAGAACAGAGCGGGCGCTGATGGCCGGTTTCACGGGAGCCACCGCACTCGAGCTGCCCGGTTGGCAACACGCGTATTCGGGCAAGGTGCGCGATTTGTACGTGCCGACCGGACACGACCTTGCCGTCGCGCCGCGCATTCTCGTCGTTGCCAGTGACCGCATCAGTGCGTTTGACCACGTTCTCGAGCCAGAGATTCCCGGCAAGGGCGAGCTGCTCACCACGTTGAGCAACTGGTGGTTTGCGCAGCTCCCGGTGCCGAACCACCTGCGTTTGCCCGACAACGAGACGCCGGGCATCCCCGAAACCGTAAAGGGTCGGTCCATGCTCGTCGCCAATCTAGACATGTTTCCAATCGAGTGCGTGGTGCGCGGATACCTGTCGGGCAGTGGCTGGCTGGAGTATCAGCAGACGCAGACCGTGTGTGGCATCGAACTACCAGCCGGCCTCGCCAACGGCGACCGTTTGCCCGAGCCCATTTATACGCCCGCGTACAAGGCGGCTGTCGGTGAGCACGACGAAAACATTTCGTTCGAACGCACAGTCGAGTTGATTGGCGACGAGGATGCGCGCGCGCTTCGTGACCTCTCGCTTGACATCTTTACTCGCGCATCCGGTCTCGCCGCATCACGCGAGGTCATTCTCGCTGACACCAAGTTTGAGTTCGGGCGCGACCGCGATACCGGTGTCATCACTCTCGCCGACGAGGTTCTCACCAGCGATTCAAGTCGCTACTGGGATGCCGATGCCTATGCCCGCGGCGAGCGCGACAACAGCTTCGACAAGCAGATTGTGCGCAACTGGCTCAGCGCCAACTGGGACAAGACCGGAGCGCCTCCGGCGTTGCCGCGAGAGATTGTGGCTCAAACGGCCGAACGGTATCGCGAGCTGATTGAACGCTAGTGCCCTGGGCGGCTAGTCGAATTCCTTGCGCATCAGAAACTGCACGTCACGGTCGATTTGCTCCATCCGAGTTAGCAGCTCGTTGCGCATGCTGCTCATCTCGGACTTGAGCTCGTTGCGGACGCTCTGCATCTCACGTCGAAAGCTCGAAATCGCGATGCCCTGAATTCCAAAGATGGACGCGCCAAAGACACCAATCAGCGTCCATACTTGCGGTTCGGTCAAGGTCAGCACCCTCCTATTCTCAACCCCCGCGCGACGCAGTGCCAGAGTGACTTGCCCGTTGCCATTCACTTGGTCAGACCTGTGGACGCGTGCGCCGACATTCGCAAGAACATCCGCCCGATATGGTGAGTCACGACATGAGAATTCTGCGCGCCATCTTCCACTTCCCCGAACGCGGGCCCGTCGCGCTCTGGCGTCGCTTCCTCTCAGTGCTCGTCGGCCTGCCCCTCTACGGACTTGCCGTCGCACTCATGATTCACGCGGGCATCGGCCTCGAGCCGTGGGGCGTCTTCCATCAAGGTCTCGCCAACCTCTCGGGCATCTCGTACGGTGTCGTGTCAATCATCGTGGGCGCGGGCGTCTTGTTGCTGTGGATTCCCTTGCGACAAAAGCTTGGCGTGGGCACCGCGCTCAACGTCGTGATTATTGGGCTTTCCGTCGACCTGTTCTTGCCCGTCGTTCCCGTAGCGCAGAACTTCTGGTGGGGCATCCTCGAATTCACGATTGGCATTCTCATCAACGGGCTCGCCATCGCGCTCTACGTGGGGGGCGGACTCGGGGCTGGCCCCCGTGATGGCCTCATGACGGGTCTCGTCAACCGCTTTGACAAGCCCGTCTGGTTGGTGCGAACGAGCATTGAAGTGGTGGTTGTGGCGATGGGTTGGATTATCGGCGGACCCCTCGGACTCGGCACGATTTACTACGCACTGACCATCGGCCCCGTCGCCCACGTATTGATGCCGTGGTTTGCACTCGA
>RFQD01000171.1 GCA_009925875.1 Microbacteriaceae bacterium
AGCACGACGGCGACGGCGGCAAGCACGAGGAACGCAACCGGGAGGGGGCCCGCTTTCGTCGTGATGAGCCCCGACACGTCGGCACTGATGTAGCCGTCGGGGGCATCCCGGAGCAAGAAGCTGAAACCTTGCAGTGCGATGTACATCGTCAACGTGGCCGCAATGGCCGTGAACTTGAGGTACCGAATCATGGAACCGTTGAGCAAGCCCACGAGTAGCGCGACGACCAACATGAGACCGAGACCGGTGAGAA
This sequence comes from Microbacteriaceae bacterium, assembly GCA_009925875.1. Taxonomy (GTDB): domain Bacteria; phylum Actinomycetota; class Actinomycetes; order Actinomycetales; family Microbacteriaceae; genus RFQD01. The sequence goes on from RFQD01000171.1 coordinate 254, forward strand.
TCGACCCGAGCGGACTTCCGTCATTAATGAAGAAGGATGCGATGACCACGAGGAGACCGGCCAACGGCCCCACGGACAGGTCGATGCCGCCGATCAAGAGTGCGATTGTTTGACCGATGGCGATGAATCCCAGCGCCGTCGCCAGCCCGAGAATCGAGTTGATGTTGAATTCATTGAGGTACTTGGCGTTTTGGCTGAGGATAAATCCACCGAGAAGCACCATCAAAATGACGAGCAGTGCCGACGGGGCATAGTCGCCGCTCAAGAACCGCCCAAAACTCGTATTCTTGCGAGCTCCGTACGAACCGTCCGTGACGGAAACGGACTGCGTGGTCGCCGTTACCGCCGACTTGATCATGCGGGCTTCCGTGAGATCTTTTCCGCGGAGGCTGTCCACGACGTGACCGCGCGACATCACGATGACCTGATCACAGAGTCCTTCGAGCTCTTTTGCGTCCGAGGAGTTCACAATGACGGGAACGCCAGATTCGGAGATCTCGCGAAGCAGTCGATAAATTTCGGCACGCGCGCCCACGTCGACGCCCTGCGTGGGTTCGTCCGCCACCACAATGAGTGGCTCACTGAGCAAAGCTCGCGCCATGACAACTTTTTGCTGGTTTCCACCCGAGAGAGACGAAACATTCGCATCCGCGGATGGAGCCTTGACCGCGAGCTCGTTGAGTGTCTCGAGTACTGTCTTGTTCTCCCGCGGTGCACTAATGAGCTTGATGCTGGTGAACTTGCGCAGTGCCAGAATGGCCGCGTTCTCCCGCACGCTGAGTGTCATCGCGAGACCTTCGTGCAGACGGTCTGCCGGGAGATAGGCCGAACGGCGCAATAGTTCGCGCGACGAGAGCGCTGCGCCAGCCACTTCGACCGAGCCGGAGAAGCTTTCCAAACCGGCCAGGGTCTTCATGAAGTCCGACTGACCGTTGCCCACCACGCCGGAAACGCCGAGGATTTCACCGCGCTTGGACTCCACCGTTACGTTGGTGAAGCCTTTGCCACTGAAACCTGTGAGGCGGAGGTTTACCTCTCCTGGTTTCGCCGACTTGGGCGGGAACGTGTGCTCGAGCTCGCGCCCGATGATCATGGTGAGGAGATCTTCGTCGGAAATCTTGTCGACGTCGGAAACTCCGCGCATCTTGCCGTCTCGAAGAACGGTCACCCGATCTGCCATCTCGCGCACTTCAGCCAAACGGTGAGTGATGTACACGACGGCTACCCCGTTGGCAACTTCGGCGCGCACCCGCGAGAAGAGCAGGTCGACGGCCTCTTTGCCGAGCGGCGCCGTGGGTTCATCCAAGATCAGGAGACGTGGCTTGAGCGCAAACGCCTTAGCGATTTCCAGCAAATGAGTTTGTGACACCGAGAGGTCTTCGACACGATCGCGGAGATCCACATCGAGCCCCACGCTGGCGAGCAAATCCGTCGCAATCTTCTTAGCGTCTTTGGCCGGGGTAAAAAATTTGTCGGGAAGCGCAGCCCGGAGGTTGTCCTCGACACTCAAGTCGGGCAACACCGCGGGGTGCTGATGAACGATTGCAATACCGAGATTGGCGGCCAGCTTTGGTGTCAGCGTGGGGACAACCTGACCTTCAAAGACAATCGAACCGGCATCGGGCTGATAGGTACCTGTCGCGACGTTCATCAGCGTCGATTTTCCGGCACCGTTTTCGCCGAGCAGGGCATGCACTTCACCAGGACGGACTTCAAAGTCAACGTCGGTAAGTGCGGCAACGCCCGCAAAACGTTTGGTAATTCCGGTGAGACTCAGGGTGGCCGTTGAGGCAGTCGACTTAGCCAAAAGATGCTCCGTTATTCGGTCGGGGCCAGCTGGGCCCCAAGTCCATCGAGAAATTTGAGGGAGTTGGGCTGGTCGCCCCTAGGAAGAACGACCAGCCCAACCGGTGTAGCGAGGTGTTACTTGTTGATGAGAGCTGCCTGCTTGTCAGCCGAGAGGCCCGACGAGAGGTAGATCGCACCAGGCAGGTCCTTGCGGCACTGCACGGGGCTCGGGTCACCCGTCACCGAGTTCTCGAAGACCGGAGCCTCGAACTGGGTGGACGAAGGAACCTTGCCGCCGGTTGCGGTGGCAACGGCGTACTGCACAGCGAGGCGGACGTTGTCCGTACCGGTCGCAACCGTGAACAGCTTGAAGTTCGGGTTGGCAGCGTTGTTGTCTTCCCAGAAGCAACCGAGGACGTTTCCGTCAGAGGTTACGAGCGTGGGGATCGACTTGCCAGCCTTGGTGAACTCCGGAAGGGCGCCAACGAGCGACGGACCGAAGTCCGACACGATGACGTCGATCTGGGGGTACTTGGCGATAGCGGCCGTCAGCACTTCCTGGGTCTTTGCGGGGTCCCAGTTGGTAACTTCGAACGGGTCTTCACCGATGAACTCGTACTTGGCGTCGGTGAGGATGCTGGTCAGACCGGTACGCTCGTCGATTCCCTGGCTGTTTCCAGCAGGACCCGAGAGGAACAGGATCTTGGCGCCATCAGGGAACTGCTCCTTGATGAAGTTACCCCAGTTCTTACCGTCGGTGACGAAGTCAGCGCCCACCCATGCTGTGTAGTCAACGCCGTCTTTTCCGCCCGGGTTAACACGGTAGGGAACCGTGACAACACCAGCGTCGAACGCCTTCTTCAGGGTCGGCAGCATGGCCTCACCTGCGTCGGGGAACACAACGATGGCGTTGACGCCCTTGGCGACCATGCCCTCGATGTCCGAGATCGACTTCTGCACGTCGCCCTGACCATCTGCGTAGAGGTACTCGGTGACGCTCGGGCACTTGGCAACCTCTTCAGCACCAGCGTTGGTGGTGACGAGACGCCAGCTGTTGCCGCCGTAGCCATCGAGGAGACCAAGCGAGATCTCCTTGGGGCCACACCAGTCAGGAGCGCCAGCGACGGAGCCGCCGGTGCTGCTGTCGGTAGCCGCGCCACTACAGCCCGCGAGGGCCATGGAGGCAGCGACCAGCGTAAGGGCGAGCGCGATGCTCTTCTTACTGCGGATCATGTGATTTTCCTTTCCACTCTGAACAACACCAGGGTTGTCCACTTTCGACGACCTCGCCGAAATCTCATCGTCAGGCAGCGGATGCTGCCTTCGGCTTCCCCGCAACCAGGGAAGAAATCGATGTGCGCACGGAGCGCCAATTCACGGTGTAAATCGCCACACCGATGGCCAAAGCTGCCGCCTGAACAATTGTTTGCACGGCGTACGGTACTCCCAGCGAAATAACAAACTGATCGAGTTGCTTCAAGAAGAGAGCGGCGACGAATGTGGCGACCGGGTATCCTCGCCCACCGAGAA
>RFQD01000172.1 GCA_009925875.1 Microbacteriaceae bacterium
TCCACTCCTCGGTGTGCTCGTCATACGTTGCCGTCGTTCCGATGCTTGCGACGTCCGAACCGTGACCGGTTTCCGTCATTGCGTAAATTCCCGGCAGCTTGAGACTCAGCGCGTCGGGTAGCCATCTCAGATGGTGGTCGGCCGTGCCGAGGTGTTGAATGGCGGAGGCGAACAGACCCCACTGCACACCCGCTTTGATTTGCATCGATGGATCCGCGGCCACAAGTTCTTCGAATGCGGCGAGGTGCCCGCCATGGTCCTCGAAACCACCCACCTCGGTGGGGAAGGCGCGGTGCACGACACCACGATCGGCGAGACGCTGAAGCTGCCCAAAGACGCGCGACCGGTGCTCAGACATGGAAAGCCCAGTTTGTCCCTGCATTTCAGGTTCGCGGATGAACTCCCGAGCATCCCGACGAATGTCGGCCCACCGACCAAGCAGATAGGTGCCCAATTCGTCGACGTCGAGAGACCTGGGTGCGACATCGAGCGCGTCATTCTCTGTGTCGCTGGCGTGCGTCATTGTCATTGCGTTACCTCACTCGGCGGAGTGGAGAACTTCCCCAGCCGTCAGTCTAAGAACTTGACCCGTCCGATTGCACGTTCGGTCGGCAAATGTTCAGCATAGAAATCTTCTCTAGGCTGAAGTCATGATTGCTGTCGCGCTCGGATTCGTTGGCGCAGTCATGTTTGGAGGAGCGGACTTCGTCGGAGGACTCGCGGCGAAGCGAATGAGTGCGGTCAAGGTCACATTTGTGTCCGGGCTTGCGGGCTTTTGCGTGGCGACAATCGGGTCGTTCGTTGTTCCGAGCGTCCTGAGTTGGCCGGCCCTGTTTTGGGGTGGCATGGCCGGCGTGGTTGGGTCGGCAGCCATCATGCTTCTCTATGCGAGTCTTGCAATTGGACCAATGAGCATCCTGTCGCCGCTCGGCGCTTTCGTTTCTGCCGTCGTGCCCGTCACCTGGGCGCTCCTATCGGGTGAGAGTTTGGGCGCGTTTGGATTTGCCGGAATCGGATTGGGTCTCGTCGCCGTTGTCTTGGTGGGCGTCATCCCGGAGAAAAACGCCGTGCGCGCAAGTGCAAAGGGCCTCACTATGTCGATTGGCGCGGGAATTCTCATCGGCGCCTTCCTCATCTGCATGGCTCAGGCTCCATCCAATGCCGGTCTGATTCCACTCGTTGCAAACCGAATTGTCAGCGCAACCATCATGGGTTCCACCATCGCCGTCATTGCCGGCATGCGCGCCCTGCGTCGGGGCTGGAAACCCGGACTGCAACTTGCCGTGCTTGTGGGACTCATTGACGGATCAGGCAACGCCCTCTTGTTACTCGGCATTCAACTCGGAGACCTGAGCGTGATGTCCGTGCTGACGGCGATGTACCCCATCGGAACGATATTGCTCGCGGGAATCGTGCTGAAGGAGCGCGTCGCGCCACTCCAAGCCATTGGCCTCGTGATGGCCGTCGCGGCGGCTGCGTTGCTCGCAATCGGATAAGTCGATCTAGCCGAAAACCATGAGGTCTTTCGGCCAGTCTGAAGACGACAAGCGATTAGTTGACGCGCATCACATCAGATATCACGGCGTCACCCGGGCGAACGGGAATCATTTCTGCCTCAATGTCTGCTCGATCGAGCAATTCTGACATGCGGCGCTGACGAGTTTTGGGCACAATCGTGACGACCGTGCCGGCGCGTCCGGCGCGTCCGGTTCGTCCGGAACGGTGCAGATACGTTTTGTACTCATCAGGCGCATCCGCTTGAATCACCAGGTCGATGTCATCGACATGGATGCCCCGCGCAGCAACATCCGTTGCGACAAGCACGTCAACGCGTCCGCTGGTGAGCATCTGAAGATTCCGCGTGCGTCGATTTTGATTCAAGTCGCCGTGCAGACTCGTCGCGGGAATCCCCGCGTCGTCCAACTGATCCGCGAGCATCTCGGCAAACGCGCGAGTGCGCGTAAAGATGAGCGTCTTGCCGTTGCGGTCGCACAGCTCCCGAATCACTTCTGGCTTGTCACTGTGGTCAACTACGAATACTCGGTGATCGATGGTCGAGCTCGACTGATCTTCTGGCCGAGAACAGCAGGTGTTGCGCATCCGGGTCCACCGCTCGGAGGACGCGCTGAACAGGCTCGAGGAATCCGAGGTCGCACATGTGATCAGCTTCATCGAGCACAACAATCTGAATCTTGGAGAGATCGATGTGGCGCTGTTCAACAAGGTCTTCGAGACGTCCCGGTGTTGCGATGACAATGTCGACACCGCGACGAAGGGCGGTTACCTGCCTGCCCTGCGGAACCCCGCCGTAAACCTGAGTGGTGAAGAGTCCCACGGAACGAGCAATGGGTTGAACCGTGCGATCAATTTGAAGTGCGAGTTCGCGCGTTGGGGCAAGAATGAGCGCCCGGGGAGATCGACCCATTTTTCGATCTTTTCCGCCGTTGTTTTCCATGAGTCGTTCGACAAGCGGGGCGCCAAACGCGATGGTCTTTCCCGATCCGGTTCTTCCTCGTCCGAGTACGTCTCTCCCGGCCAAAACGTCGGGGATGGTCGCCGCTTGAATCGCGAACGGAGCCGTAGCTCCGAGTTCGACTAGCGCACGACAGATGTTTCCCCCAAGACCGAGGTCACCAAAGGTCACTCCTTCGACCTCCGTGGCCACAATGGCCTGCGCCTCCAGCCGCTCTAATACGATGTCGTCTTCGGCAGTGAATCGTGGCTTGTCAGATTTGTCTGGGTAGAAGGATGAGGCACGACGCTCACCGCGGTCTGCCGGGCGATCATGTCGCGAAGTGCGTGGAGACCGGTCATCCCGGTCATAACGGGGGCGTTCAGCACGCGCCGGGCGTTCAGCACGAGCCGGGCGTTCGGCACGTTCAAAACGCGGCCGCTCGGTACGACTCGGTCCGTTGTGACGTTCTCGCGTCGTCGAGTCGACGTGATCAAAACGCGGACGTTCTCCACGGACAAAGGGGCGGCGCTCGTCACGTGCGGGCTGTTCATCTCGAACGCGACGTTCGGCACGAGCCGGGCGCTCGGCGCGAGAACCCTGTGCGGGCGCTTCCGCGCGCTCCCCCCGTGCCGGACGATTGGTTCGTGCGGGTTGATCCGTTCGCTCGCCCCGGACCGCGGATTTAGCAGCTCGTTCGTCCGCGCTCCATCGACGTTTCGGAGCAGCAGCCTCTGCCTCGGGACGGAATCCTCGGTGCTTAGGGCTTCGACTGCCCGGCTTTGCGGCACCCGTTTTGGGGGCTCGATTGGGATCGTAGTTTTTCGCCGGACGACCGGCAGCGGGCTTTTTCGGCATAGTGCTGTTCTCATTTTCGTGGAGGCATAGCGTTACGGGCGCAAAAGTTTGCGCACATTTGTGACGCAACCGCGCCGCATGTACCCGGACGAAACTGTGGCCGGGACCGATTCACTCATTGTGACTATCCATCTCAGGATTGAGATGAAACCGGCCCGCTTGACACACAAACAAC
>RFQD01000173.1 GCA_009925875.1 Microbacteriaceae bacterium
CTCGCTCGCCGGGTCGGGGCCGAGCTTGCGTCCGTGTCGCAGCAATCGCGCATTCACCTGACGCACCGTGGCACCCGGTTGCACGCGCGCAACGGCACCCTCATCTTCGATGTCAATGCGACGAAAGTTGGTGCGCGTATCGACGAGCATGCCATCGGTCGAGGCTTGTCCCGAGAGGCTGGTCCCGCCGGAGCGAAACGTCACCGGGCGCGAGGTTCGCGTCGCAAAGCTCAGAATGTCGGCGATTTCGGCGATGCTGTTCGGCACGAGGACCGCGTCCGGTGTGAGCAAGTAGTGTGACGCATCCACGGCGGACACCACCCGGTCAAACACACGAGTGGTCACCGCGCCGGCACGCGGCAAAGCGGCGTGTAACTGCGTCGCGAGTGGCTTCGGTGTAAGGACGAGATCCGTGCGCGACGCGGGCCTAATGAGACTCACGGTCAACCTTGTCTCCCGACGAACCCACGAGAAAGTCGAGGTCAGCGCCCTGATCAGCTTGGGTGACGTGCTCAACGTAGAGCTTCGCCCAGCCGCGCTGCGGTGACGCAAAGGCCTTCACGCTGGCCGGTGACGGCACGCGACGGCCAAGTTCTTCATCACTGATTTCGACGTGGAGGCGCCGACCGGGCACGTCCAATGTGACGAGATCACCGTCGCGCACGAGTCCGAGTGGCCCGCCGGCGGCCGCCTCCGGAGCGACATGCAACACAACGGTGCCGTAGGCGGTTCCGCTCATGCGCGCATCGCTAATGCGCACCATGTCACGCACGCCCTGCTCGAGAAGTTTGCGAGGAATGGGCATGTTGCCGACCTCGGGCATTCCGGGGTATCCCTTGGGGCCGCATCCACGCAGCACCAGCACCGAATCTGCGGTCACCTCGAGGTTCGGGTCATCGATGCGCGCGCGCATGTCTTCAATGCTGTCGAACACGACTGCCGGCCCGGTGTGCGTGAGCAACTCTGGCGTTGCCGCGGACGGCTTGATGATGGCGCCCCGCGGAGCGAGGTTTCCGCGCAACACAGCGATTCCCGCGTCCGCCATCAGCGGGTTGTCGCGAGGCCGAATGACGGTGTCATCGAAAACCGGCTTGTCGTCGAGGTATGCCACCAGTGGCAGGCCCGTGACCGTGATGGGGTCGGGGCGGAGCAAATCTGTGACTTGCGACAACAGGCCCAGCACACCGCCCGCCCGATACAAATCATCCATCAGGAATTTGCCACTCGGCTGCAGGTTGGCCAGCACCGGGACGCCCGCACCGGCAGCATCGAAATCTTCGAGCGTGAGGTCTACACCCACACGACCTGCGATGGCCAGGAGGTGCATGACCGAGTTCGTCGAACCGCCAACCGCGGCAATCGAGACGATGGCGTTGATGAAGGCATCTTTGGTCATGATGTCGCTCGGCCGACGGTTCTGCGCGACCATGGAGACGATGAGCTCACCGGTCTCATGCGACAGCGAGAGCAACCGTGCGTCGGGAGCCGGAGTGCCGGCGAAACCCGGAATCGTCATGCCGAGTGCCTCGGCCATGACAGCCATCGTGGAAGCGGTGCCCATCGTGTTGCAGTGACCCTTCGAGCGAATCATCGACTGCTCTGACGCGATGAACTGCTGATGCGAGATGACTCCGGCACGGGCTTCTTCGCTCAAACGCCAGACGTCGGTGCCGCATCCGAGCGCCTCGCCTCGAAAGTGACCGGTCAACATCGGTCCACCGGGCACCACGATTGCCGGCAGGTTGACGGATGCGGCGGCCATCAGCAAGGCGGGAATCGTCTTGTCGCACCCACCGAGCAGAACGAGTCCGTCGATGGGATTCGCGCGGAACATCTCCTCCATCGCCATCGCGGCCATGTTGCGCCACAACATGGCGGTCGGCTTGACCTGAGTCTCGCCGAGTGACACGACGGGGAGATTCAGTGGCACGCCGCCGGCCGCCCAGACGCCGTTTTTCACCGCATCGGCAACCTCGTTGAGGTGCATGTTGCACGGCGTGAGATCCGAAGCCGTGTTCGCGATTGCAATCTGCGGTTTGGTTCCGTCGAGTGCGTCCCCGGGCAGTCCGCGGCGCATCCAGGCTCGGTGGATGTAGGCGTTGCGGTCGTCACCGCCGTACCAATGTGCGCTGCGAAGTTCCGTCATGTTGGGCAGTGATGTCTCGTTGACCTGGGCCGGCTAGTCAGCAACAACCGTTACTCGCGCGATGTCCGGGTCCGTGAAGACATCGTGCTCGTCGGTGCTGCGAGTCGAAAACTCGGTGACGATGGCACCCTCCGGTCCGGCCTGAAACCAGTGTTTTGTATCGGGCATAATCGTGAATTGCTCGCCCGGGCGCAGAATCGTTTCATGCCAGACGGTGTAGGCGCCTTTATCGAGTCGTGTCGGTGTCGCTTTCGGATTCGGCGTCGGCTCGCCGTCGGTGTAGAGGTACACCAGTCCCTGTCGACACCGAAAGGTCTCTTCTTTCCCCGGTTGACCGTCGACCGACACGTGCCGATGTTCAGGGCACGTCTGTCCGGGCGTCAATACGAGTTCCTTGGCGCATACCCGCTGGGTATTGACGTAAACGACGAGTTGAAGACCGGTCGATGCAAGTTCCGAGAGTCCGAAGTCCGAGACTTCAATTTCTGCTCGCTCTGCGTCGGTCAGAACAATGCCCGCATGTGCCAGGGTTTCGGCCGTCTGGGCGCGGGCAGCCTCAATATCGCGTGAAGTCAGCATCATTGCTCTTTTCAAGTCGCGGTGGGGATGATTGTTCAGCCTATCCGGCGAGCCAGAGAGACGTCAGTACATCAACAACTTGGCGCGAATCGCTCGCTCAAAAGCGGGCACGCTGCCCGCCGCCAGTTTCAGGTCGGTCCAGTCGAGAATCATGCTGAGCCCACCTGAGTTGTCTTCGATCAGGATGCATGGCTCTCGCCCGTCGCTCGCCGCACGTTGCTCATCCGTTCGCTCATTACGGTGCACGAGCACGAAGTCGACACCGAGGTCATCGTGGAGACGTTTTTCCATTGCCTTCCACTCAGCCTTCTTGGCAAACGGCGAGTGTGTGATGTCACAGAGCTTGCAGTCGGTGCGTCCGATGAGGTGACCAAAGAAGTAGCTCAGTTCGCCGGCCAACCCGCCATTTGCGTTGTAGACACCGATGAGTTTCACGCCCACAGCATACGTGTCCATTTCGTGAGCGCCGAAACCTCCGGCATAACATGACATATGGCTAAGCCCGTCGTTCGCATCAATCTAATCCTCATTGCCGCCGTCATCATCATGGCGGTGCCAACAATCGTCGTTTCGGTGATTGGATGGGATGCCGCCCAATCAATCGCAATGCTGGCGGCCATGGGCGGGCTATTCTCCGCAACGGGACTTGGCCTCCGAGGAGTTGCCGCGCTCACTATCGCCAGCGGCGTTGGTACTTTTGCCGCGTCATTTGTGGACGCGAATCCTCTCTACGCCGTTTTCGTCATGTTTGTCGCC
>RFQD01000174.1 GCA_009925875.1 Microbacteriaceae bacterium
GCGACCCAGTCGGGGTCATGCAGGGGGGAAACAGTGGGTGATTCGATTCCCGGCGCGATGACGCAGGCCTGATCCAGAAGCTCTCGAGGACAATCGAAATCCATCAACACGTATTGCTGCGCAACCAACACTCCGTTGAGTCGCCGATGCAGAGTTGATATTCCCGGAACGTCAGCATGCGCGGAAACCAGGACGGCGACAGACTGCAAGATGACGGGTCCGAAAATCTCCAGACCGGCCTTTCGCAATGTCGATCCCGTTGACACTACATCGGCCACGGCATCCGCCACGCCGAGCCTCACGGCCGATTCGACGGCGCCATCCAATGGAATCAATGAGACGGATACTCCCTGCGTTGCGAGGAATGCCGACACCAAACCCGGATAACTCGTCGCAACACGTGCGCCCTCGAGGTCGGCAAGGTGACGGTAGGTTCCGGCAGGTCCGGCAAATCTAAAGGTCGACTGTCCAAAGCCCAACTCGGCAATCTCCGAGGCTGGGGAGGAGCTGTCTAATAGCAAGTCCCGCCCTGTGATACCCACATCGAGAGCCCCTGAACCCACGTAGGTAGCAATGTCACGCGGACGGAGGTAAAAAAACTCCGCATCATTTCGCTCGTCGACAACGTGTAAATCACGGGGGTCGCGTCGACCGCTGTAACCTGCTTCGGCCAACATTTCTGCCGCGGCATCAGCGAGCGAGCCCTTGTTGGGAACAGCGATTCTGAGCATCAGGGACTTTCGTTAGAGAAACCTGTTGACGTCGTCGAGTGAAAGGCCTCGTGCCAACATGAGAACTTGGACGTGGTACAGCAGTTGCGAGATTTCCTCCGCGACGCGGTCCGGCGACTCGTATTCGGCCGCCATCCACACTTCGGCCGCTTCTTCGACAATCTTCTTGCCAATGGCATGGACGCCCGCATCGAATTCACTCACTGTGCGCGAACCGTCACGACGCGATTCCACGGTGTCGTGGAGTTCCTCGAAAAGCTGGTCGAACGTTTTCACGACCTAAGGTTATCGTGCCGGGCGCCGACCAAAATTCGCGCGGCGAGCAGTGCAACCTTCATCGCATGATCTAGTGCACATGACCCGCCTGCGCGCGCAAGTCTGAGATGGCCTTCTCCGGATCACCGCCGTTGAACACACTCGAACCAGCTACAAATGTGTCCGCACCGTGAGAGGCCGCAACCACAATCGTGTCGAGCGTCACACCGCCGTCCACCTGAAGCCAGATTGCGGAGGATGCACGGGTCGCCGCGGCACGAAGAGCCTCTAGCTTGGGCATCACCGAGTCGATGAACGATTGGCCCCCGAAGCCTGGCTCCACGGTCATGATGAGAAACTGATCAAATTCCTCGAGCATCTCCAAGTAGGGTTCGACCGGAGTTTCGGGTTTGATGGCCAAGCCCGTGCGAGACCCTCGAGCCCGAATCGCACGTGCCAATGCAACGGGATCATCGGAGGCTTCGGCGTGAAACGTCACGGAAGCACAACCCAACTCGGCGTAGCCCGGCGCAAACACATCGACGCGATCAATCATGAGGTGGACGTCCAGAGGGATGGGCGACACGGCCTGGATTCTCTCGACCATTTGTGGGCCAAAGGTCAGGTTGGGCACGAAGTGGTTGTCCATCACGTCCACGTGCACGAAATCGGCCGAAGCTATCGACTCGAGATCACGTTGCATGTTGACAAAATCGGCAGCGAGAATGCTGGGGTTGATGCGAACCATGAGATGACTCTATTCAGCTCGAGTGAGGAGCGCGATGAACATGGCATCTGTTCCATGCCGGTGCGGCCACAGCTGAGTCGACAAGTCGGGGCCCCGCAGGTCGATCGGAGAACGGACGATTCTCTTCAGTACTTCTCGCGTGTCGAGTTCCGTCACCGAAGGGAACTCGGTGAGGACGCGATTGACAACGCCACGTGTTTCTACCAGATGCGGAGAGCACGTCACATAGGCGAGCACGCCCCCCGGTTTCAACGCCGCAAGCGCGCTTCGCAACAACTCCACTTGCAATCCCGTTAGCGTCGCCACATCGTGAGGAGTGCGGCGCCAACGCGCTTCCGGGCGACGACGCAGAGCGCCAAGGCCAGAGCACGGAGCATCCACAAGGATGCGGTCATATGTGTTGGGGTGCGTTTGTGCGATTTCTCTCCCGTCTCCGACAACAACGCGAACGTGCGGGAATCTCCGCACGGAATCTCTCACCAAATCCGCACGGTGTGGCAACACCTCATTGGCATCAATCGTCACGCCCGTTGCATTTGATTCCGCTGCCAGAATCGCTGTTTTGCCCCCGGGACCGGCACACAGGTCGAGCCAACGTTCGTCCGACCGGATGGGCGCGCATCTCGTGAGGGTCAACGCCGCAAGTTGAGACCCCTCATCTTGGATTCTCACGTCACCAACGGTCACCGCCTCTATCGAATGCGGATCCCCGCCGAGCAGAGTCAGTGCACGCGGGGAATAGGTCCCCTCTTGCGTGAGCGGAATATCGTCGGCGTCAAATAGTCGGGTCAGCGAGACGCGAGCGGGCAGGTTGTCCGATTCAAGGAGATCACCGATTTCATCGTCGCTCGATTCATGGGCAAGAGCAGCACGCAGCGCCCGCACTATCCACTCGGGATGACTGTATGTGAGCGCGAGAACTTGGTCGATCGTCTGGTCAGACGAGATGAGGGAAACCCACTCGTCGCGCGTTCGTTCGGTGATTCGACGCATCACTGCGTTGGTAAAACCTGCGGCCCCGGAACTTGAATACCATCGTGCGAGACGCACCGACTCGTTGACGGCCGCGTGTGAGGGCGTGTGCAACGCGAGACACTGGTGCGCCCCGAGACGAAGAATGTCGAGAATGGTGTCATCAATTTCCGCAACAGGTCTCCCCGCCGCGACACTGATCACGGAATCATAGAGGCCTTGCATACGTAACGAGCCGTAAGAGAGCTCGGTGGCGAACGCAGCGTCGGATGAACCCAATTTTGCTTTGCGTAGCACGGATTGCAATTCGAGGTTAGCGAATGCATCGCGAGTATGAACCGCGCGCAGTACATCCAGGGACACCGTCCGTGCCGTTGGTGAGAGCTTTGCTGGATGGCCGCGTCGTGAACTGAATCCATTCATGCGAAGGACCAGTCCCCGAGGGAGTGAATCCCGCGCGCCCAATCAGCGGCACTCATCGCTGATTTGCCTGCGGGTTGCACACGACGCAGTCCGAGCGCTCCGTCGTGGAAACCAATCACAACATGATCTTGTGCGACCGAAATGCGCCCTTCGGGTACTCGCCTCTCGTGTTCGGGTGCACAATCAAGGACCTTGATGCGCCCCGACGTCGTGTCAATCCACGCACCAGGCTCCGGTGTGACGGCGCGAAACAGGTTATAGACCGGCTCCAGTGTGTTGTGTGAAAGCAGTTGGCCTTGTGCTGAGGAGAGTTTCGGAGCATACGATGCACGCCCGGTTTGAGGAAC
>RFQD01000175.1 GCA_009925875.1 Microbacteriaceae bacterium
AAGTGGGGATTCGAGACGGCTATCGCCAGAAAGGAGAAGCCATGTTCACAAAGGTGAAGATCGAGTTGGAGTTCCTGCCCAGTACCGGCAAGTACCGAGTCAAGAGTTGCGTCAACTCTCTCGACCCGAAGCCGGGGCAGATCGTCACGGCCAAGGAGGCCGAGGAGTTGATCGTCCGCTGCGGACGAAACGGAGGGAGCGTCACCGTCAGGGAGGGGAAAAGGTGACGCGAGAAGTCAAGCGGCCGGCAGGAGGCTGGCCGCTTGACTCTCTCCGACGTCGTCCATATCTTGTCCGGACACAGAAACCATCAGCGGAGAAAGCAGCAATGAACACACAGCAAGAAATCGTGACGCGAGGCGGCGCGACGTGGAAGCGTCTCGTCGATTCGGTCACGGGCGAACTCGTCGCCGAGGTCAACCTCGACGTCGCGTTTGGCGAAGAGACGGCAGCACTGTTCGAGACGGCGGCCGAGTTGGTCTCGGCCCTCGAAGACATCATCGACGAGCCGGAGACGGCGGTCGAGCGAGCCCAGGCGGCGGTGTCGCTGCTGCGGGCGAGGATCGGGTGAGCAACATGAAGACCCTCGAACTCGGTCAGATCGTCGTCACCGCTGGCGTGGACTCCTGGTTCACTCCAGAGCGGCGAGTCGCCGTCGCGGAGTGCCTCTCCAGGCACCACCGTGGCGACTGGGGCGACGTGTGCCAGAAAGACGCGGCGTTGAACGACGCCGCCGTCGAGCAGGAGCGTCGCGTCCTGTCGGCCTACACGGTCGAGGACACGAAACTCTGGATCATCACCGAATGGGATCGCAGCGTGACCACGGTTCTTTTTCCTGAGGAGTATTGAAATGGGAACTCTTGCAATGGTTGACATCGAACTAAAGTCTGATCACGGTGACTGGGATTGCATCTTCGTCGACGAAGAGATCGCCTCGTCGCCGGTGGCCCTGGCTCAGTTCGTTCGGGAGTGGGGCTCGCAGCACGGCGCTCACTCGGTGTGGTTTCGAGTCACTGGTGCGACGTCGGCGGCGACCCTTGACCTGACCGTTCACGGCGCCGCGCCGGAGGTAGCAAAATGAATCCGAGCAAAATCAAGCCCGGCGACACCGTGCTGTGGGACAACCCTGACGGAGACGCTCCGAAGACCATCAAGGTGCAGGACGTTGCCGTGCGAGGCGACATTGTGCTGCTGAGGGGCCACGACGGCTCCGTAACCGAGGCGATCGCGCACGAACTCGGGCCGCCGAAGAACGCGAGCCAGATCGCTCGCGAGCATCGCGAGGCCCTGCGGCTGCTGCGTGACATCGCGTGGGCAGCGTCCCTGGGGTCGGAATATCGTGGCGCCCGTGTGTCCGCCCTGCTCGACGCCGTAGACAACGCTGAGGCATGGCTGGAGGTCATCGACGAACTATGAGACTACTGATAGCAAGAGTCCTTTACGGGATCGCGGCCTGCCTCGCGATCCCAGCGATGGCAATCGCGTTTGCGGCAGAGAAACTGAGCGACTTCTCGGACGAGATGAGAAAATGAGAACTCTCTATCACGGAACCAGTGAGCGGCACCTGGACTCGATCCTCCGCGAGGGCATCAAGCCTCGCGGGCGGAGGCGAGGCAACTGGAAGTCGTATCCGTCGATTCCGGGCCACGTTTACCTGACGAGCGCCTATGCGGGCTACTTCGCGACCGTCGCCGCCAAGAAGGGCGAGCGGGCTCTGATCGTCGAGGTCTGCCTGGAGGACGACTCTCGGCTCTACCCCGACGAGGACTTCATCGCTCAGGCCCTGGCGGCCGGCAACAACCGGCCGATCGACGACTACCACGGCGAGGGCGAGCCTCGACGGCCTGGGCAACGTCAGCCACGGTGGCGTGGTTCCGCCGGCGGCGATCTCGCGGTACGTCCTGGTCGATACGAAGAAGCAACTCGACGTCATCGTGCTGGCTCTCGACCCAACAATCTCGCTGCTCAACTACAAGTTTTGCGGCGAGCGATACCGGTCGATCAACTCATGGCTGTTCGGCGACCGCAGCGACTTCTCGCTGGGGTTCGCTGGGCAGGACAACGACTCATACATCTCCCTGCTGGAGCGGTCGCAGGAGGGCTACCGAGATCATGTCGCGAAGATGTTCGCGAACCGAGACGGCATCGATGTCGTCAACGTCCGGAAGGCGGTGTCCGCATGACCGAGACCATCATCGTCAACGGCGAACCGCACCAGATCGAAGCGAAGCGGGCGACGCTCGTCTTCAACGCCGGCGGCGATCGCATCCAGTACCCAGGCCGCGTGATGATCACGGCCGAGATGTCGCTGAACCGCTACCGGGAGATCGACGAGATCGACCAGTTCGCGGCGGCGATGTTCGAGATGGTCATCCCAGACTTCGGCCGCCAAGTCTGCAAGGCAGAACTCGACCAGTGCAGCGACGGGCTCCAGCAACTTGCCGGCCTGCTGTCGCTGACGGTCTGGCTGCTGTCGAGAAAGCACTCGATCGGATGGTCGTACCCGGAGAGCGGGCTCCATCCGAAGTATCAAGCCAACCTCGCCGACGTGATCATCATGCTCACGGACGGCGAGGCAATCGGGAAGTTCGTCAGGAGAGTTGCCGCAAACACTTGTCGCGTTGACAAGTCTGGGCACGGCAACGCAGACATCGGAGGTTGACATGGTTCGGACTGTGTATGTGTCGAGAGTGTTCCGCGTCGACGTCGAGTCGCAGCCGGAGGTCGTGGAGGAACTGCGGCGGCTCGCCGGTCACCAGGGGCGTGCCTTGGCTGACGTCGTCGAAGCAGCCCTGCGAAGCTACATCGAGGCGGAAGCGATCATGGACATCGAGGCCACGGACATCGCCGCCACCCAGCTGGCCATGTTGTCCGAGTTGCCCGAGATCGAGGGCGCTGAGGGGGGCTGCCAGACGCCCGGGGCCGATGCGCAGGGCTGAAGTCTGGTGGGCGGAACTGCCGCCACCGGTCGGGCCGCGACCGGTCGTCGTGCTCACGAGGGATGCCGTCTGCGACACGATCGGAGCGGTTGTGGTGGCCCTTGTTACCCGTACTTCCCGCGGACTGCCCACCGAGGTTTCGGTCGGAAAACCTGAGGGGCTGCCCCGCCCGTCAGTGGTCAACACAGACAACATTTTGACGGTGCCACGACAGCGACTTGCCCGGCTCATGGGGCAGTTCTCCTCAGCAAAAATCGATGAGCTCGATCGGGCTCTGAAAATCGCCTTGGGATTGGAGTCATAAGGTTTCGCTCTTGGGGACTTTCCCGCTCGGGAAGAGGCAGGCCATCTGGTCGACTTCCACGGCCTCGGATCAAATCTGGGCGGATGGATTTTTGGAGGCCGATTTCAATTTGAGGAATCCTCAAATCGGCAGCTTTTTCCGCCCTCTGGGCGGTGAAACTGGCGGTGCTGGCGAAACCGGACATGCTCTCGGAAGTCGTTGACCGG
>RFQD01000176.1 GCA_009925875.1 Microbacteriaceae bacterium
TTCGTCGGTCAACAGAACCACGCAACGCACCCAGATTGGACACCGCACATGACGATAGCTTTTCGGGCCGCAAATTTGACGACCAGTGACTTCGAAGAGTCACTCCTGGCGCCTCCCATGGCAACACCTGTGACGGGCGACATCGTTGTACGAGGTCGCTCTTTTTTGGACGATGACGAGCGAGGCGTTTACTCGGGGTCATGGGAATCCGAGCCGGGCACGGCACGATGGGAATTCACCGAGCGCGCTGAGATCATCGTCGTCATTTCGGGTCGCATGACCGTCGAGGAAGACGGTCAACCGGCGATTACTCTCGAACCCGGTGACACGGCGTACTTTCCGCTCGGATGGAAAGGCGTGTGGACGGTGCACGAACGCTTGCGCAAGGTGTACGTCGTCTATACCGCGAAGGCAAGCTAGACATGAAGGCGCAGGGGAAAGTCGTCGTTGTCACCGGTGCTGGAAATGGCATCGGCCGAGCGGTCGCGCTCGAACTTCTCAACCGCGGAGCGAGCGTCGCGGGTGCGAAAAAGATGAGTGTGCACGCCCTCAGTGTGGCCGATCGCAAACTCGTTGCGGCTCTTCCCGGGGCCGTGATCAAGAAGCACGGGCAGGTCGACGGACTCATCAACGTGGCGGGGATCATCCAGAAATTTGTCAAGATTAACGACCTCGATTATGCGGATGCCGAACGCGTGTTCAACGTGAACTTCTATGGAACTCTCAATATGGTCAAGGAGTTTCTCCCCCACCTGCTCGCACGGCCCGAAGCACAGATTGTGAATATCTCGAGCATGGGCGGCTACGTACCCGTGCCGGGTCAATCGATTTATGGCGCGTCGAAAGCCGCAGTGAAATTGATGACGGAGGCGCTCCGCTCCGAACTCGCGTCGACGAGTGTCGGCGTCTCGCTTGTGTTTCCCGGTGCGGTGTCGACGAACATCAGCGTCAACTCGGGCGTCACCACCGAGGCGGAGGCCAAGAAAATGGCCAGCGACCCGAACGCAGCGAAGTTCGCCATGTCGACACCCGAAAAAGCAGCACAGGTCATCGCCGACGCGTTTGAGAAGAACCCGTTCCATGCGTTCATTGGCTCTGACGCGACGATGATGGATCGCATCTCGCGCCTGTCACCCGAACGAGCGGCCAAGCTCATTCAGAAGCAGATGGCGTCGCTGCTCAGTTAGTCGGGCAGAGCATCCGCCCATCTGCGACAGCAGGTCGGTCGCGTAAAGTTGACTCACGACACAACGGGAGGCGTGCCATGAACTACGAAGTGACCAAATCAGATGACGAATGGAAGCGCGAGCTCGACACAGAGTCGTTCTTGACTCGGGATGCGGTTGGCCGAGCTTCTACGAATCGGTGCGACCCGAAGCGGTCGAATTGATCGAGGACACGACCCTGGGCATGGTTCGCACCGAGGTGCGGTGTGCCAAGTGTGGCGGGCACCTGGGACACGTGTTTCCCGATGGTTTCGGCACGCCGACCGGTGACCGTTACTGCATGAACTCGCTTGCGCTGAACTTCACGCCCGAAGACTAGTTGTGTACCGACACGTGACCGGCCGAAACCCGGCTAAAGAACTGACCCGTCGTCGAGGCGATGCCAGGCGCGATCGTGATACACCAAAGGCGCGAGATTATCCGCATCTTCGGCAATCACCACGTCGAGCACCTCGCCCACAATGAGGGTGGATGCGCCCGCCTCCACCCGCTGGGCGATCCGACAGCGGAGCCGCACGGCGGGCGCCTCAAAGTAGGGCTCGCCTGACTCGTATCTCGCCCACGACCAGACGTCGCCCCTCGGCGCTGACGGAGAACACAGAGCTTGCGGTGAGCGCGACGGGACCGGCGCCGGAGTCGAGTGTCATGACGGCCACGCCCGACGGGTGGTGGCGAAATGCCGCTTTAAACAGGTCGGCCGAACAACTCATAGGGCAAGCGTACGTTACACGCGGGCGTCACGAATGACGGTCACGTCGTTCGCGTCGAACGCAGGGTTGATGCGAGTCAGTTCTTCGGGCACCTGCTGTGTCCGGCCAGCCACACTCGCGGTCATCAGGTGCACGGTCGCACTTCGTAAGCCACGAAACGCCGACTCGGCACACGCTGCTTCGGGCGAGGTGGCATCGAGCCCGAGCTCTGACAGCGCATCGATGACCGAGCCTGCGCAGAGAAAATCTTCCACGGCAAAATTCGAGCTCGCGGTAATCACCGCAATCGCGAGTCGTCGTTGCACATCCGTCTGATAGTCCAGCACCCAGCGGGCAACCGCCCGACTCGTGGGCAGGTCAGCCGCGACGAGCGTCGCCGTGCGCGGCGCTTTGGCGAGGAGGCTGAGCAGTGTCACATCACGCGCGGGAAGAGTTGACCGGTCTGCCTCGATAGTCGGTGGCAGGGCATCCACCCAAATAATGACGTCGGCGTCTGCCGCACACCCGCGCAACCCGTCTGCGCCCATGCCCAATCGCACCTGATACCCGGATTGCTCCATGGGTCAAGCGTAGGTCAGGCGTAACCTTGAACCATGACGATTGACCCGGATGCCCGACTCATCGACGTGCGCGACCACGGGACTCCCTCCGTCGACTCGACCGCCTTCGTGGCTGCCGGTGTTGTGCTCGCCGGAAATGTGAGAATCGCACCCGGGGCAGGTGTTTGGTTCAACGCCGTTCTGCGAAGTGATTCCGAGCCGATTGTGATTGGCGAGGGCTCAAATATTCAGGACAACTGCACGGGTCACGTCGACATGGGCTTTCCGCTAACCGTCGGGCGCAATGTCTCGGTAGGACACAACGCGGTGCTCCACGGTTGCACCATCGAAGACAATGTGCTCATCGGCATGCATGCCACCGTGATGAACGGTGCCGTCATCGGTGCAGGCTCGCTCGTCGCGGCCGGCGCCCTCGTGCTCGAAGGCAGCGTCATTCCGCCCCATTCCCTCGTCGCCGGCGTGCCGGCAAAGGTGCGACGCGAAACCACCGCAAACGAACGCGCCGACATCATCGAGAACGCGGTGCACTACCGCGAGCGCCTGAACAACTTTATCTAGCCAAGACGGTCGCAGTTCTTATCTGCCGACGAGATCGCCATCGACGTCAGGCGAGGTTCGCAAGTGGAGACGTGTTCGGTTTTACCGAACATTTTGGAATTCACGACAGAAACGTCTCATATTTTTGCCCTTGTCAAAGACCATGTGTCTGAGTCCATAGGTAAAAGTGTTCACGCTCGGAAGAAAGGTATTTTCCTTGAAACGTCACAGCATCGCAGCAGTATCTGCAGTTCTCATTCTTGGGGCAACCCTGACTGCCGTCCCGGCGCAGGCGGCGGTTGCCCCACTTGTTATTCCAATCGACTGTTCACTGGTAGTGGACCCACCACAAGCCAGCTTCTCCGTTTATACGGGCCAGAGCGTTGTCTTGCAGTTCGCGCCATC
>RFQD01000177.1 GCA_009925875.1 Microbacteriaceae bacterium
CGCCTTGTGCGCCCACTGCTCGATGACCCCGACCGGTTCGGCGTGCATCACGACCCCAAAACCAGCTTGCAAGAAATTGCGGCACGCCTTGGTGTCACCGCGCCGGCGTACTCAATCAGTGGCGAGGGCCCCGATCATGCGCGCGTCTTCACGGCGACCGTGACAATTGCCGACGTGGTCGAAACGGGGAGCGGAACGAGTCGCCGCAACGCCGAGATTGCCGCGGCTGGGGCCGCGCTGCGGGTTCTGTTGCAACGCGAATCCGAAACGCAGTAGTCGCGCGCATGCCTGAGCTTCCCGAAGTCGAGGTGGTGCGGCGGGGGCTTGCGCCTGCCGTGACCGGCGCGCAGATCGCCCACGTTGAGGTTGTCGATGCGCGCTCGCTGAAACGACACGATGCACGTCGTGGCGACTTCGTGGGGATGCTCGAGCAGGCGCAGATCAACTCGGTCGAACGCCGGGGCAAGTTCATGTGGATGACCCTCTCGACCGGGGACGCGCTGGTGGTGCACCTGGGCATGAGCGGTCAAGTGCTGCTGCGCGAACCGGGGGCCGACGATGACCGGCACGTGCGCATCCGCCTCGACGTGTCGACTGCCGCTCACGGGGACCTCGTGGTGACCTTTGTCGACCAGCGCATCTTCGGTTCGATGGCGGTGGATGCGCTCGTCGAGCAACACGGAGCACTCGTGCCCTCGCAGGTCGCTCACATCGCGCTCGACCCCCTCGACGAGCGGTTCGATGACGACGCGTTTGTGGCGGCCCTGCGCCGCAAGCGCACGGGAATCAAGCGTGCCCTGCTCGACCAAACCCTCGTGAGCGGGATCGGCAATATTTATGCGGATGAGGCGCTGTGGGCATCCCGTTTGCACTACGACCGGCCGACCGAGCGGGTGACGCCAGCTCAGGCGCGCACCGTGTTGGCCGAGGTGAGGGCGGTGTTGCGGAAAGCCCTCGCCGAGGGCGGCACGAGTTTTGATGCGCAGTATGTGAATGTCAACGGACAAGCCGGGTATTTTTCGCACAGCTTGAACGCCTACGGTCGTCAGGGCGAGGCCTGCTCGCGGTGCGGTGTGCCCATTGTGCGTGAGTCGTTCATGAATCGCGGGTCACACTTTTGCCCCGTGTGTCAGCGGCGTCCTCGGGCACGGTTGTAGCGCCTCAGATTTACTTTCCGCTTGTCGGAAAAGTGTGGCGGAGTCGCCCGTTATTTCGCGGATGCGGTCGACGAGACGGGGCGGGAGGTGAGAGAGTACCAGCAACCGTTTTCCGCTCTTTGGAACGGGAGTTTGACGCCATCGATCACATGTTCGGAGGAATCATGAGTCCCGCCCGCAGCACCGAAGGTGCGCCCATCTCATCCATCGGCCGCGGAATCGCCGTGCTCGCGTGCTTCACCCCACGCGCCCACGCACTCACGCTGTCGGAGTTGTCGCAGAAGTCGAAATTGCCCATGTCGAGCACCCACCGCGTCGTCGCCGAGCTCACCACCGGTGGGTTCCTCGTGCGCGGCAAAGACAAGCGCTACCGTATCGGCACACGCATGTGGTCCATCGCGCAGCTTGCACCCGTGAGCGACCAGCTCCGTGAGCGCGCCTTGCCCACACTCGCGCGCCTCTACGAAGAGACCGGAGAAAACATCACCCTTGCGGTGCTCGATCGCGGTCAGGCGCTCTACGTCGACCGGCTCGTCGGGGAGAAGAGCATCCCGTCGGCAAGTCGCACCGGAGGTCACCTGCCCCTGCACACCACGGGCGTGGGCAAGGTGCTTCTGGCCTATCTCGACAAAGAAAAGATTGACGCCTACCTCAGCCGACCACTCCAGCGCGCGACGCCGCATTCGATTACCGACCCCGACAAGCTCCGCGAGGAACTCACCGAGGTGCGCCAGCGCGGGTATGCGGTTGTTCGCCAAGAACTCACTCCGGGCAACGGCTCGGTCGCGGTTCCGATCATGCGGCGCGGGCGTTGCATCGCGGCGGTGGGCATCGTGGCGCACATCAACAAGTTGTATGTGGACCAACTCGTCGAGATTCTGAACAAAGCGGCCGAGTCGATTGGGCACGAGTTAGAAGAGACGCACTAATGGCCGTGCCACACCTCGAGGTCGTCGTGTCGGGTCTTCCTCTCGAACCGCCCAAAACGAAAGTGGTGATTCTTGGTTCGGCCCTCGGATCGGACCACCGGATATGGGAGGCCGGGTCACCCGAACTGGAGGCTCGGTTCACGGTCATCCGATACGACCTCCCCGGACACGGAGTAACGCCGCGTGCCGAGACCGGTTTCACGATCGACGAACTCGCCGAGGGGGTCATTCGCACGGCCGACCGACTGGGCGTCGACCGATTCTTTTATGCGGGCGTCTCGATTGGCGGAGCTCTCGGGCTTGTGCTGTCGCGTCGCTATCCCGAGCGCGTGGCGGCCGCCGGGATCGTGTGCTCGGCGGCCACATTTGGCGGAGCGAACTCAGGTTTTCTCGAACGCGCCGAGAGTGTGCGGGCCGAGGGTATGGGGTTCGTCACCCCCGCCATTCCGGCGCGCTGGTTTTCACCCGGTTTTCTCGAGAGCGACCCAGACACCGTGCGTGACATCGTCAACATGGTGGGCGCGTGCGACCCCGAAGGGTACGCGCAATGCTGTGAGGCGCTCGCCACCTATGACGAGACCGCGCACCTGGGCGACATCACCGTGCCGATTGTCGTGATTAGTGGTGAACTCGATCCCGGAACCACACCCGCGGCGGGGGCAATCGTCGCCGACGGAGTTGTGCAGGGACACCTCGACGTGATTGAGGGCGCATCGCACTTGGCTGTGGTTGAAAAACCACGAGATGTGGTGAGTGCCCTCGTACTTTGTTTCACCTGAGCCGTGCGCATCCGTTAGCCTGAAAAGCCGTCAACTCGACGGCCCAGCGCAGAAGTAAAGGCGACGTTTCGTGTACTTGAAGAGCCTCACCCTCAAAGGCTTCAAGTCGTTCGCCCAGCCGACCACGTTCGCTTTTGAAACGGGCGTCACCTGCGTCGTCGGTCCCAACGGGTCGGGCAAGTCGAACGTGGTGGATGCGCTGGCTTGGGTCATGGGCGAGCAGGGCGCCAAAACGCTCCGCGGCGGAAAAATGGAAGACGTCATCTTCGCCGGTACCTCGACCCGGGGGCCGCTGGGCCGTGCCGAAGTCGTGCTCACCATCGATAATTCGGATGGCGCCCTGCCCATCGAGTACAGCGAAGTCACCATCTCACGCACGCTTTTTCGCAACGGGCAGAGCGAGTACGCCATCAATGGCGAAAGCTGTCGATTGCTCGACGTGCAAGAACTCCTCAGTGACTCCGGTCTCGGACGCGAGATGCACGTCATCGTGGGTCAGGGGCGGCTCGACGACGTGCTCGCCGC
>RFQD01000178.1 GCA_009925875.1 Microbacteriaceae bacterium
CGAGGGCGACCATCATGAAGCCCGCGAGAAGAGTTGTCTCCAGCGCCCGGTCGACGAGACGATTCTCCGTGACCCGTGTGCGAGGTAAGAATCTCGCACTCACGACGATGGCAACGACACCGAGTGTGGCAAGACTCGCGGCCACGCACCAGTGTCTCTCGCTCGGTATGTCGTGCGCGATGGAGACGGCACTCGCGAGTGAGATCCATGACATCGCGGCGGGTGCGGCAAATCGAAGATGGCGCCAGGTCACGGTTGGCGTCGTTGGTGGCGCGACGGCTGACGTGACGCCCCTGGTTCCCATTCTCCTCATGGCGTGAGGAGCGGCGCGAGCGTTGCGAAAAGTTTGTCGCCTATTCCGCTCACCTCGTTGAGCTGATCGACGCTGGTAAATCCGCCGTGGGCGCTGCGCCAGTCGATGATGCGCTGCGCCAGCGTCGGCCCAATACCCGGAAGCGAATCGAGTGTGGCAAGGTCGGCTCGGCTGAGACTGATGGGCGTGCCGGATCCCCCACCATTTGCTCCGGTCGCGGTGGAGACCCCGCATTGTGTTGCGTCTCCAACGCGGGTGGGAACCACGATTTGTTCGCCGTCATTCAGTGGGCGCGCGAGGTTAATGGCGCATTCGTCGGCGCGGGGTGTGAGTCCTCCCGCCGCCATGATGGCATCGACGACGCGAGCTCCATCGGTGACCTGGTAGAGACCCGGAGACACCACTTCACCGACCACGTGCACCCACGTGCCCTCCTCACTCAGTGACGCAGAAAAGGTGTCGCCCGAGTCTGTCGTTGCGCTCGAATGACGGGAGGTGACACCAGCGGCACCGGCAGCGCGCGTTTGCGTTACAACGGGAGTTGATTTTCCCCACGGCGCGAGCATGGATACCGCGACAGCGACGCCGACGATGGCGAGTCCGAGAACGATGAGTGTTCCGGTACGTGGAGCGGGCATCCGTTGACATTAGGTCGGTCGCAAATAAGCCGACACCCCATGTCGGCGCGACGGGGAGCAGTGCCACAACGGCACCCGAGTGCAGAACTAGACGAGCAACATTTACGTCGCGGGCGTGGTGGTGATGCTCACAATTTTGGGTGCTCGAACGATTACGTTTACAACGTTGCGACCCTCGAGGGTACGAATGACACCCGCCGTTGCCATTGCGAGTGATTCGAGTTCGGCCTCACTCGCACTCGGTGTCACCTCGAATTTGTCGCGCACCTTGCCATCGACCTGAACCACGCACGTCACGCTGTCGCGAACGAGGAGCGCGGGATCGGCATCCGGCCACACAACACGTGACACGCTCGGCGCATGCCCGAGCAATTCCCACATGTCCTCGGCGGTGTAGGGCGCATAGAGGTCAAGCATCATGGCGACCGTCTCAACGGCCTCGCGCACGGCCGGATCTGCTCCCCCGGCACCGGTGTCAATGACCTTCCGGGTTGCATTCACGAGTTCCATCAATCGTGCGACGAGCACGTTGAACTTGAACCCTTCGACGAGTGTGGGAGCCTCGGCCAGCACGGCGTGCGTGACACGACGGAGAGCGGCATCACCACTCGCTGGGTCAACCCCGGGTTCACTCGTCACATCATTCGCCAGACGCCACGCGCGGGCCAAGAACTTGTTCGAGGCGGACGGCGAGACGTCGGCCCAGTCGATGTCATCTTCGGGAGGCCCGGCGAACGCCATGGTCAGGCGCACCGCATCCACACCGTGCTCTTCGAGTTGGTCGCTCAGACGAACGAGGTTGCCCTTGGATTTGCTCATCGCCGAACCATCCATGAGCACCATGCCCTGGTTCAACAGCGCGGTGAACGGCTCTTCGAAATCGATGTGGCCGAGATCAAACAGGACTTTCGTGATGAAGCGCGCATACAGCAGGTGCAAAATCGCGTGCGTCACTCCACCCACGTACTGATCGACGGGCGCCCACTTCTTCGCTTCGGCCGGGTCGAAGGCTTGCGTCGAGTCGTGCGGTGAGAGAAAGCGCAAGAAGTACCACGACGAGTCAACGAACGTGTCCATCGTGTCGGGGTCACGGCGAGCAGGCGAACCGTCGCGCGGGTCGAGCACGTTCACCCAGTTTTCGGCGGCACCGAGTGGCGACTGACCCTTGGGCTGCAGGTTGAGACCCTCCGTTGGCGGCAGCTCCACCGGCAACTGGTCGAACGCAACGGGAATCTCTTCACCGTCCGAGCCATGAATAATCGGGATGGGCGTCCCCCAGTAACGCTGACGTGAGATGAGCCAGTCGCGCAGGCGAAAGTTCGTTGCCTTCGTGCCGGTTCCGCGGGCACTCAACATCTCGACGGCCTTCGCAATCGCATCCTGCTTAGACAGCCCGTCAAGCTCACCCGAGTTGATCATGGTGCCCGCGCCGTTCGTGGCCACACCGGTCACTCGTGGGTCATTGTCGACGCCGTCAGAGGAGGGAACGTCGACGACAACTTTGACGGGCAAATCAAACTTCAACGCAAAGTCGAGGTCGCGCTGGTCGTGCGCGGGCACGGCCATGATGGCACCATGTCCGTAGTCGGCGAGGACGTAGTCGGCTGCCCATATCGGCAACCTCTCCCCGTTGAGCGGATTGATCCCATAGCGGCCCAAAAAGACGCCGGTCTTGGGTCGGTCGGTGCTCTGGCGTTCGATTTCGTTCGACTTCTGCACTTCGGTCAAGTAGGCGGCGAAAGCGGCCTGCGTCGCCTCATCCGTGCCGGCAACGAGTTCGCTCGCGAGGTCGGCATCCGGGGCAACGACCATAAAGGTGGCGCCGAAGAGAGTGTCGGGGCGCGTGGTGAATACCGTGACCGGCTCGTCTCGACCCTCAATCGC
This sequence comes from Microbacteriaceae bacterium, assembly GCA_009925875.1. GTDB lineage: Bacteria > Actinomycetota > Actinomycetes > Actinomycetales > Microbacteriaceae > RFQD01. The sequence continues at coordinate 2,836 of RFQD01000178.1, forward strand.
GAACTGCACGTCGGCGCCCTGTGAGCGACCGATCCAGTTGCGCTGCATCGTGAGTACTTTGCTTGGCCACTTCCCCTCGAGAGTGTCGAGGTCGTCGAGGAGACGGTCGGCGTAGTCGGTGATTTTGAAGTACCACTGGGTGAGCTTCTTCTTGACGACCATCGCACCCGAGCGCTCCGACGTGCCATCCGGCAACACCTGCTCGTTTGCGAGCACCGTTTGATCGACCGGGTCCCAGTTGACCCACGAGTCCTTGCGATAGGCCAAGCCCTTCTTGTACATCTCCAAGAACAGCCACTGGTTCCACTTGTAATATTCGGGATCGCTCGTGTGCAACACGCGAGTCCAGTCGAAGCTGGCGGCATAGCGGCGCATCGACTTCTTCTGTTGCTCGATGTTGTCGTAGGTCCAGGTGACCGGGTTCAGCCCGCGCTTGATGGCCGCGTTTTCAGCTGGCAGTCCGAACGAATCCCAGCCGATGGGATGCAAAACGTTGAAGTTGCGATGGCGCCAATAACGCGCAATGACATCACCGAGCGCGTAGGCCTCGGCGTG
>RFQD01000179.1 GCA_009925875.1 Microbacteriaceae bacterium
GTCGTCGCGAACGTGCTGATTGGCATCATTCAGGAGTTCACGTCAAAGCGAACTCTCGACCGACTCGCACTGTTGCATGCGCCCACCGCACGCGTTACTCGTGACGGCGACATCATCGACGTCAAGCTCGAAGAGATTGTGCTCGACGACCTCATTGAGTTACGACCCGGCGACCAAGTGCTTGCCGACGCAGTGGTCGTCGACAGTGATTCGCTCGAGGTCGACGAATCCATGCTGACCGGAGAATCCGACCCGGTCGAAAAATCTCGACGTGACGCGGTTTTGTCCGGGTCGGGGGTGGTTGCCGGTCGGGGTGCCGCTCGAGTCGTTCGGATTGGCTCGGAAACATACGCCAGCAAAATCACGCTGGAGGCTCGACGCTTTTCGATGGTCAATTCGGAACTGCGTAACGCACTCGCTCGCATCGTTCGCTGGATCACCTGGCTCCTGATTCCAGTAATGGCAATCGTCATTAACGGACAAATGCAGGCACACGGTGGTTGGACAGTTGCCATTTCGGATGGCCAGTGGCTGGACGCGACCGTCGCCTCTATCGCCAGCATCATCAGCATGATTCCGCAGGGGTTGGTCTTGATCACGAGCATCGCGTTCGCGGTTTCCGCCGTGAAGTTGGCTCGTGCGCAGGTGCTCGTGCAAGAGCTTCCGGCCGTCGAAGGGCTCGCTCGCGTCGACGTGATCTGCTTCGACAAGACCGGCACGTTGACCGAGGGTGAAATCGTTTTTGACGAGGCGCATCCGATCGCCGGGCATGACGGCGATGACTGGCGGCGAGCGCTCGTGGTCTTTGCCAACGACCCGGATGCGAATGCCACCGCTCGCTGCCTACGGGGTCACTTCACGGCGGGCGCCGCTCCGGTTGTGGCAAGTGTGCCGTTCTCTTCCGCGGCCAAGTGGAGCGCGTTTCAGCTCGACGGCACGGATGCGCTCACGTGGGTTTTCGGCGCACCCGAGCTCGTGCTGATCGAGGGAACGCCGGGGCAGCTGGATGCTCTGGGTCAGGCGGCCCGAATCGCCGCCACCGGGCGCCGCACGCTTGTGCTCGCGTCATCGCTGACGCCCCTGCCAACCGGCGACGCACTCGCGGGCAAGCTCGTTGGCGGACTCGTTCCCCGCGCGATTGTCACCTTCCGCGAGAAGATTCGACCCGATGCTGCCGAGACACTGAGCTACTTTCGCGAGCAGGGCGTGGGGGTGCGCATTATCTCGGGGGATAACCCGGCAACGGTGGCGGCCATCGCTCGAGATGCGGGCGTGTTTGACGATGTGCTGGGTAGTGAGGGTGACGCGGCGAGCGCATCCGCCACCGACATTGCGACCTTGATGGAGGGATTCGACGCTCGAAACCTGCCCGAGGACCAGGTTGCCCTCGCCGAAATACTGGAAACGCACCGCGTGTTCGGTCGCGTTACTCCCGACCAAAAACGTGACATGGTGCTTGCTCTGCAATCGCGCGGTCACGTCGTGGCCATGACGGGCGATGGAGTGAATGACGCCCTTGCGTTGAAGAAGGCCGACCTCGGTATTGCCATGGGTTCGGGCACACCCGCCACTAAAGCTGTGGCGCGTCTGATCTTGCTCGACGGTAAGTTTGCCAACCTGCCGAGTGTGGTGAGTGAGGGCCGCCGAGTCATCGCCAACATCGAGCGTGTTTCACGGTTGTTCTTAACGAAAACCGCTTGGGCGATGACGTTGGCCATCGTTTTCGGCGCTTTTCTCTGGCAATTCCCGTTTTTGCCACGACAGCTTTCGGCCATGGACGGCTACACAATCGGGCTCGCATCTTTTGGCCTGGCTCTTCTACCCAATGCGCGTCGCTACGTGCCGGGTTTTCTCCGCCGCTCTCTCTCGTTCTGCATCCCGGCCGGAATCGTTACGGGTGCAGCCATCATCGCGCTCTACCTCACCCTAACGTCGATCGGCACCTGGAGCGTCGCCCAATCTCAGACCGGCACGTCGGTGTTAATGTCAATCACGGGGCTCTGGGTGCTGACCGGCTTGGCGCGGCCGCTCGATGCGTGGCGCGTTGCCATAGTGGCGGCAATGTACGCCATGTGCGTAGGAGTGTTTGAGATTCCGTTTATTCGAGATTTCTTCGGTTTTGTCACGCTCGACGCGTCACAGCTCGTGATTCCCTGCGCCATCGCACTCGGCGCCTGCGTGCTCATCACGCTCGTGAATGTCGTATCTGTGCGCGTCGGTGTTCCACGCGAAACCACTAGTGCGCGCTAACCACTTTCCGGTCGAGACGATCTTCGAGTCCCCACGGTTGACCGTATCCGCCCTCGTCTTCTGGCCTGGCCATGAGTTCAAGGAATGGCACAGCGTCGAAGACTTCGGGCCCCAGCACGCCCGTTCCCGACCAGGCGCCCGTCGCCAAGAGTTCAAGCGCGACCACCGGGTTGAGCGCCGTCTGCCACACCACGCACTGCGCTTCGTACTCACGCATCGTCCACTCGTTATCCGACACGTGATAGAGATACACCTCACGGGGTTTGCCGTCGACACCGGTTCCGGTCACCCAGACGCCCGCGCAGGTTTTGCCGGTCATCCGAGGACCGATTGTTGCCGGGTCGGGCAGCGCCGCCGCCACAACGTCACGCGGCGCCACCATCGCTGGCCCATTCTCGCTACGAACCCGAATCGGTTCGATGGAGTCGAGGCGTAATTGATGCAGGGTCTTGAGCACATTGATGAAGTCGGTGCCTAGTCCGTACTTGAAGGTGACTCGTTTGGCCTTGAGCCATCGAGGCATCATGAGAACTTCCTCGTGCTCGACGTTGACGCACTCGACGGGACCGATGCCTTCGGGAAAGTCAAAGACCTCCGGCTCGCTGAACGGCGGAGTCGTGAACCAGCCGCGATTCGCCTCCCAAATCACCGGTGGGTTCAGACACTCCTCGATGGTGGTCCAGATGCTGAAACTCGGTGCAAAAATCTCGTTGCCCTCATCGTCGCGCACGACGAGATTTGCGCCATCGCGCGTGCCGAGTTCGTTGACTTCACTAAACAAGTGATCACAGGCGTACCGAGCGAATACGTTCGACAACCCGGGCTCGACGCCCATGCCCACCAACGCAAGGCGCCCACTCGATTCCCAATCCGCGTGCGTCGCAAATTGAGCGTCACCGAGTTTTTCACCCGGTTCATTGAATGGGTGTTCGGGATGCGGGTGCGACAACGACATCGCCATGTCGAGGTAATCGGCGCCGGCAGCGAGCGCACCCGCAAAGACGTGCGGCACAAACGACGGTTCCACCGCGTTCATGACGTGCGTCGCGCCGTGACGTCGCGCCACTTCTTCG
>RFQD01000180.1 GCA_009925875.1 Microbacteriaceae bacterium
TTGCCCTGCTCGCGCGACTCGGGTACGGCCCGCTGTCGCGCCGCGGCGAGCGCGGTGATGTTACTCACCGTGCCACCCGAAGTGAACAAACCGCGGCCGGGAAAGCCAATGAAGTCGGCCATCCACTTGCCGGTTTGAACTTCGAGTAACGAGGACGCGCGCGCATCGATCGCGACGTTGATGTCGTACGACGCCGCCAAAAAGTCGGCCACCGCACCGATTTCGAGCCCGCTCGAACCGATGTAAGCGAGGAACCGCGGGCGCGACTGCGCGAGCGACTGGTCGAGCACGTGGACGGCCTGGTCGAGAGCGATCATGCGGTTCACGCCGTGCTCCGGCAAAGTGTCGGCGAGCATGGCTCGCGTCTCGGCGCTCAGCTCGGGTTCGCCTTCACGCGCGTGGTCAAAGCCCGTCCACACCTGTCTCACACGCTCGAACGTTTCATCGAGCACAGGTTGCCGATCATCGCCGAGTCTCAAGAACGAGTCCATGAAGCTCAGGCTAGAAGCTTTACCGCTCAAACGGTATGGACGTTTGCTTACCCGTAATAGCTGTCGGAGCAGTCGTAAAGCTGTGTGACGTTAGTGGAGTCATCAATTTCGAGTTGAAACTCAATGAATCCCGCATCGGAGTTTCGCTTCAGAGAGAACGACTTGTGTCCGTCAGCGAGGTGAAGTGCGTCACCAACCGAAAACTCGGTGCAAACCCCTTGCTGCTTCGTGTCCATCACCGGTCATATAAATGAGGTCGACCGAGACATCGGGTGGGCTGCTATACCAACCGTCCGCACAGACCTGCCCGCCTTTAGCCGTCAGTCCGACGACGTAATCCGCGTTCGGATCGCCGTTGATGCCATCGAACCTGTTGAAGCTGGCCGTGAATTCGGTCGACGAGTTGTTGCGAATACACAGTCGAGTGCTCTTCTCACCCGCCCGGCGCTCAACCGACGATTGCGACGATTCCGTCGCCGTCGACCCCGCACTCGGGGCGCATCCACTCAAGGTACCCACCGCGAGCACCGCCGCCACGAGAAGCAACGCCGTGAGGCGCCCGCGCCGACCTTCAACCGTGAAGTTCGTTCGTGTCATGCTGAGGCCTCCCGCCGTACCGACGCAACAAATAGGATCTCCAAAAATTCTTGTTAACTTTATGCCCTGCGTGGGGGAATCGGTCGAAAGTGGCGCACACGCGGGCTGCCTTTGCGTTCTCCGTGGCTGGAGCGGGCTCCCTGACAAAAACGCTGCGCGTTTCTTCACGTCAGGGGCCCCAGATCCCGCTTCGACGAGATCGTCCTACTCGAGACAGCAAACGAAAAAGACCGACCCGAAGGTCGGTCTTTTTCGTTTGTAGCTGGAGCGGGCTCCCCGGCACGAAGCATCGCTTCGTCTTGAGCCGGGGGCCCATCGATCCCACGGGATCGTTCACGCCCACGCGACAGCGTCGGGGACTTTTCCATTTGTAGCTGGAGCGGGGCACGATCCCGCGACCTCACGATTATGAGTCGTGCGCTCTAACCAACTGAGCTACCCAGCCACGGCGGAAACGGCACCGCTAAAAAGCGAAGACTGTCTCTACCGAGCCCCGAGCGAGGATTGAACTCGCGACCCCTTCCTTACCATGGAAGTGCTCTACCACTGAGCTATCAGGGCGTGACGAATGCACTGCGCAAACGCACGGACAAAACTTTATCACTTCGTACGGTGCCCGATTGCAAGGGGATTTATCCTCGTGACTACACGTTGTGCGCGACGAGGAACGCATAAGGGTCGACGGGCACATTGTCGACGTGAATCTCAAGGTGCAGGTGAGCGCCGGTAGACATTCCCGTATCGCCAACCAGACCGAGTACATCCCCCAGCTTCACGGTTTGTCCAACGGCAACCGTAATCGAGCCCTGGTACATGTGGCAGTACCACGTCTCAAAGGCGACACCATTCACGTTGTGAGCCACGACGACGTGATACCCGAGACCACCCCACGTCTCCACGACCTGCGTCACGGTTCCATCCGCAATGGCCATAATCGGAGCGCCTTGACCGGGATCGAAGTCAACACCCTTGTGGTCGGTTGAACATCCGTCACAGGGAGCAACGCGATAGCCAAATCCGTCCGCGATGGGAACCGTGACATGAAATGGCCACTGGATGAGCGAATTCGGGTTATTCACGTAAGTAAGGTCTGTGTGGCGCATCGCGAGTTGGAAGCCCTTGGTCACACTCACACTGTCGCGACTGACCGTGCCCTCGGTGCCCGAGGCGACGACCGACTGTCCGTCCACGTCCGTCACGGTTTTACCATCTTGGACTTGGGCCGACATTGCGGCAACGTCTTCGGCCGAGAGGAGGGCGTTGGCGGGAATAGACGTTGCAATGGCCATCATGCCCACGAAGACCATTGCTGTCAGCGTGACGAGTCGTGCCGTAAAACCGCGCTTACGGCGAGGCGCGGAGACGGTGCGCACGTTCGACGTCGTGGGCTTTCTTCCTCGAGCTTGTCCGACGTCGACGAAAGTAGCTGTCGTTGCCCGCTCGGTGACGGGTGTAAGGATGTGACCGTTTTCTATTCCGACCGGCGGCACAACGGGAGGAAGAACAACCGGCGGAAGCGAAATAGCGCCTGTCGTCGTGGTCTCCACCACATCAAGCGGGCTTCGATCCACCCACGGCTGAACATGCGGTTCTGAAGATGGTGCGAATGTTTCCCGAAGCCGACTTCGGTCCCGGCGTAATTCGCCCGTGCCCGCACCGGGATGAGCCCGAACTTGCGACACCTGGCGCTGAAGTTCGTTCAACACGTCATCGGATGCGTCGGCTTGCGGCGCCGTCTGCCGCAACGACCGTCGCGACGGAAGCGCATCCGGTGAATTCACACCACGCTCGTTGTCGCGAGTTGCCACGATGAATCCTCACATTTCGTGCCGAGCGTCACAGTGTGCGCACAGCGATTTGCTTGGGAACCTCTAGGCTACCTGTTCGATTGGGAGTCAAGCCAATTCAGATAACGATTTTGCGGCAATTTTCAGGCTCGCAGAATATTGTGCAGGGCAACAAAAAGTTCGGGATTCGCGGCAATGAGCATCTCACTCGACGCAGGCTTTCCGTCAAAACCGCCGACGTGCCCGCCCGATTCGCGCACAATCAGGGAACCAGCCGCGTGATCCCACGGTGACAGTTCTCGCTCGAAGAACGCATCCATGCGACCGGCCGCAACAGAACACAAGTCAACCGAACACGAGCCGACCCGGCGAATATCGCGAACTTGCGGAAGAAGTCGAGTCAGGACATCTGCCTGCACACCCCGCACGTCGGATGAGTAAGCG
>RFQD01000019.1 GCA_009925875.1 Microbacteriaceae bacterium
CCTTCGAAACCTGCACCATCTCCGAATCGAGCGACCCCGCCTGGTTCGAAGAAACCCCCACCCGCGTGCGCGCGGTGCCGGTGGTGCGCCCGCCACGCGGAGGCAGCGACGAAACTGACCCGACGGTCATCGCCGTCATCTCGATACACATGAATCTCTCGGAGAACCGCATCCCGTCGCGCCAAGAAATGACCTTTCACGCGTGTGCCGACGAACTGTTCGCCATGATCTCGTTGGGGAGCTTCCCCGACCTCGACGCGGCGCCCGAGCCCAAGCGTGGCGCACCCCGCGCATCCGACGGGTTCATTCGACTCGACGTGGACGGCGACGTGCTGTTCGCGAGCCCCAACGCGCTCTCGGCGTTCAACCGCATCGGCTACCGCGACGAACTCGAGGGGGAGTCGCTGAGCGAAGTGACCACGCGCGTGCTCACCGGGCGCATCAACGTGGATGAGTCGCTACCGCTCGTAGTCACGGGTCGCGCACCGTGGCGGGCCGACATCGAAGCCGGCCGCGTGACCATCGCGTTGCGGGCGATTCCCTTTCGCCGCGGTGCGGAGCGCACCGGTGCCATCGTGCTGTGCCGAGACGTGAGTGAGTTGCGCAACCAAGAACGCGAACTCATGACGAAAGACGCGACGATTCGCGAGATCCACCACCGCGTGAAAAACAACCTGCAAACGGTGGCGTCGCTGTTGCGCATCCAAGCCCGTCGCTCGCAGTCCGACGAAGCGAAGGATGCCCTCACGCAAGCCATGCGTCGCGTCGCCTCTATCGCGGTCGTGCACGACACCCTCTCGGAGGGGCTCAACCAAAACGTCAACTTCGACGACGTGTTCGAGCGCGTGCTCGGACTCGTCGCCGAGGTTGCCGCCATGCACGGGACCACCGCGCACCCGAGTTTCACCGGCTCGTTCGGCTCACTGCCGAGTACGTATGCGACGCCGCTGTCGCTCGCGTTGACCGAACTCGTCACCAACGCCGTCGAGCACGGCCTTGCGGGCCGTGAGGGGACCGTCGTCATTGACGCGGCGCGAGGGGAAGAAACCCTCTCCATCAGCATCACCGACAATGGTGCCGGACTCACCAATGGCGAAGTCTCGGAAGGCTTGGGCACCCAAATCGTGCGCACGCTCATCGAAGGTGAACTCAGCGGAACCATCGACTGGCAGTCCCCGGCGAGCGGGGGCACGGTCGTGACCGTGAGCATCCCGTTGCGTTTCATGAAAGAGACCGGGATGACCGCGATTGCAGTCACCCCGGTCTGAATCTGACCGTGAGAGGCGTTGTGCCTAGCCGGCGCGACGTGCACGAGCGGCACGACGCTTGAGCGCGCGGCGCTCGTCTTCGCTCAAGCCACCCCAGACGCCAGAATCCTGGTTGGTCTCGAGGGCGTACTGCAGGCACTGCTCGGAAACCGAGCAACGGCCACAAACCGACTTGGCCTTCTCAATTTGATCAACTGCCGGTCCTGTGTTGCCGACCGGGAAGAAAAGCTCGGGGTCGACCGTCAGGCAGGCGGAACTGTCGCGCCAATCCATGGTGGTACTCCTTGTGTAGTGATGATGCGTGGGCAAAAGGCTTTACAAAGCGAAATACTGCTGTGCTCGAAAGCCAGATAAACCGAGAATCCGTCTCAGAGTGCAAACTCAGAAGAGTGGCACGTCTGCCCACGACATTGGAGGGGAAACCCGACGTGAATAATGGTGACATACAGGTAACCGTTGTGTAAAGACTTTTTTTCGAAAGGGTGAAACGTGAACTCATCGACGGCGGGCGAAAATGCACGAAAACCAGCGGGGCGGATGCGCATTCCCGGCACGCTCGTGGGGCTCGCGGCGGTGCTGTTTCTCGAGTCGGCGGCGCTCGCCGCGGTCACCGTCTGGTTTCTCGTGGAGATCCTCACCACTCACGTGAACTCGGTCGGCGGGTCGATCCTGACGCTCACGCTCGCCGCCGGTGCCACTGCGTGGATTGCCTCGGCCGGTGTCGGCGCCCTGCGCGCTCGCTCGTGGGTGCGCGGCGCGGCGCTGACCTGGCAGCTGTGTCAACTTGCCGTCGCGGTCGGCGCGTTTCAGGGTATTTTTGCCCAGCCACTCGTGGGCGTTGCCATCGTGGTTCCGACGCTTGTAGCCCTCGTGCTGTTGTTCGTTCCACCCACGACGCAGGCACTGCGTCGTGACCCCAGGTAGAGGGTTCGACGGGCTGGGCCGAGTGTTAGAGTCCGAGCTTGGTGCGCAGGCTCGCCACGTGCCCGGTTGCCTTCACGTTGTACAGCGCATGGGCGAGTGTGCCATCGGGCGCAACTACGAACGTCGATCGGATGGCGCCCATAACGGTCTTGCCATACATGCTCTTCTCACCGTACGCACCGTAGAGGTTGTGCACGTCGAGGCTCTCATCTGATAGCAAGGGGAAGGTCAGACCTTCCTTCTCCTGGAACTTTTTGAGCTTGGCCGGGGCATCTTTCGAGATGCCGAGCACGACGTAGCCGGCTGCCTGGAGCGAGGAGAGGTTGTCCCGAAAGTCACAGGCTTGCGTGGTGCATCCGGGCGTCATGGCCGCGGGGTAGAAGTACACGATGACCGATTTGCCAGCGAAATCTGACAGTGAGACGTTCTTGCCGTCTTGGTCGAGCAGAGTAAAAGCGGGGGCGGTGTCACCCTCGACGAGTCGCACGTTTTCCATGAGCCAACTCTAGCCGTCGCGCCCATCACGCTTGTCGACCAATGTCGTGAGCAAGCGTTGCAGGGAGTCGAGTCGCTTCGCACCCTTGTCATCGAGTCGACCCGAAGTGACGGCCTCGATCATCGCGCAGTCGGGTGCTGTCGACAGGTGAGTGCAGCCACGGGGACACTCCTCGGCGATGAGCGCGAGATCACCGAACGCGTCAACCAAGTGGTCGGTGTCGATGTGCCCGAGACCGAAGGAACGCACACCGGGAGTATCGATGATCCAGCCGGTGCTTGTGCCGGAGCCGGCGGGCGCCGAGTAGCGCAGACAAATTGAGCTACTCGAGGTGTGGCGGCCTCGTCCGGTGACCTCGTTGACGCGGCCGACCGCGCGGTGCGCATCCGGCACCAGGGCATTCACGAGGGTTGACTTGCCTACACCCGAATGCCCGACGGCGACGGTCACGTGCCCGACAAGCAGCTTTCCGATTTCGGCGAGCGGAGGGTCATCTGACCGGCTCGTCACGACAATCAAGTCGAGACCCGCGAAGTGCGAAAGAAATTCGCTCGGGTCGGCAAGGCAACGAGCCGCAGGCGTGGCTCCGGATTGGCTGCCGCCACAACAATGAGCATCTGATCGGCGTTGGCAACAATCACGCGCTCGACGGTGTCCGTATCGTCCGCGCTGCGTCGAAGCAGCGTGCTGCGCTCTTCAATGCGCACGATACGGGCCAGACTTCCGTCGACGCCGGTCGTGTCGCCCACGAGTGCCACCCGGTCGCCGGTCACAATCGACTTGCGACCGAGCTCGCGAGCGCGGGATGCGCTCACCAGAACGTCGTCGTCGAGCAAAACCGTGAACCGACCCCGGTCGACACTGATGACCATGCCGGGCACGGCCTGCGCATGTTCGGGGCGAATCTTGGTGCGCGGGCGATTTCCCTTGGGGTTGGCTCGCACGCGCACCTGCGTCTCGTCGAACTCGGGCTCGTCGTCGTCAGACCCGTCGCTCCACCAACTCATGCGGTGGGCGCTCCGACCACGGCCAACCACAGGTGCGGAAACTCGGGCAACGTCTTCGCGGTCGTCGCAATGTTCTCGATGCGCACGCCGGGTACGCGCAGCCCGATGAGCGCTCCGGCCGTCGCCATGCGATGGTCTTCGTAAGTCATCCATTCGCCGCCGTGCAGAGGCGCGGGCACGATGTGCAGACCATCGTCGAGCTCGATGACGTTGCCACCGAGCTTGTTGATTTCGGTGGCCAAAGCAGCCAGTCGGTCCGTTTCGTGGTGGCGAATATGACCAATCCCCGTGATGGTGCTCTCCGTTTCCGCGAGAGCGGCCAGGGCGACGAGAGCCGGTGCGAGTTCACCACCCGTGGTGAGATCGAGGGTGACCCCGGTGATGTGCCCGGTGCCGATTACGGTGACACTCGAGCCGTCGCGGTGAACCGTGGCGCCGAACAGCGGCAACAGAGTGAGCAGGTCGTTGCCCACCTGCGTGGTGGTGTCGGGCCATCCATCAATGGTGACGGACCCACCGGCAACCAGTGCGGCCGCCAGAAACGGAGCCGCATTCGAGAGGTCGGGCTCAATGTCGACCTCCCCACCCGAGATGTTTCCCGGATGCACGACCCACCTCCCCGGCTCGGGCGAATCTGCTTGTACCCCGCGGGATCGAAGCACGTCGAGTGTCATATCGATGTGCGGGATGCTCGGCAACCGATCTCCCGAATGGCGCAGGTCAAGGCCGTTCTCAAACCGCGCTGCCGAGAGCAACAGCCCCGACACAAACTGACTCGAGCTCGAGGCGTCAATCGTCAACTCGCCACCTGTTACGCGACCGGTGCCATGCACGGTGAACGGCAGGGCGCCTCGACCCTCGTCGGAGATGTCGACCCCGAGGGATCGAAGTGAGGAGATGGTGACCGACATCGGTCGACGTCGAGCCCCCGCATCGCCGTCAAATGTCGTCGGTCCGAGAGCGAGGGCCGCCACGGGCGGGAGAAAACGCATGACCGTTCCAGCGAGTCCGACGTCGATGGTGGTCGAACCGATGAGTTCGCCGGGAGTGATCAGCCAATCGGAGCCAAATGCGCCGTCGCCGGGCACCTCGGAGATGCTCGCGCCGAGCGAACGGAGGGCCTCGACCATCAACGATGTGTCGCGCGAATGCAACGGACGCCGCACGAGAGTCGGAACGTGAGCGAGCGCCGCGAGCACCAACTCGCGGTTGGTGAGCGATTTCGACCCGGGCAATTGGAGTCGCGCATCCACCCCCGTGTGGGAAGTGGGGGCCGGCCAGAGAGGAGATTCGCCGTGTGGCACGTCGTTCGACTCGTACGGGTCGAATTCGGGGCGGGAATACGGCGAGGTCAACATTGGTTCTAAGACTATCGGTCACAAAGTTGGGAGCTTTGGATGAGTGCAACTCTCGCAGAGCGCACCGCACTGGCGTTGCGCGATCCCTCCACCCGAATTCGACACGGCGTAGGCTTGACCTCGATGACCACCAACATGGATGACCGGCGCGCGCAGTTCGTCGAGCAAGCGATGCCGCTGATCGACAGTCTCTACGGTCATGCCATGAACTTGACGCGCAATCCTGCCGACGCCAACGACCTCGTGCAAGAGACGTATCTCAAAGCGTTCGGCGCCTTCGATTCGTTCGAGCAGGGCACCAATATCAAGGCGTGGTTGCACCGTATCCTCAAGAACACGTTCATCAACCAGTATCGCAAGCAGCAGAATCACCCGTTCGAGGGACCGCTCGAGGAGCTCGAAGACTGGCAACTGGGCGACGCGGAGAGTCGCACGGCAACATCGAGTCGATCCGCGGAAGCTGAGGCAATTGATCACCTCCCGGCAAGCGCGGTCAAAGATGCCCTGCAATCCATTCCCGAAGAATTCCGCATGGCCGTTTATTTGGCCGATGTGGAGGGCTACTCCTACCAGGAGATTGCCGACATCATGGAAACTCCGACCGGAACGGTGATGAGCCGCCTGCACCGCGGGCGCCGCTTGTTGCGCGAGATGCTCGGTGAGTATGCAGCCGAGCAAGGCATCGGCACAACGACGAAGGGAGGCGCGTCATGACCGACTGCGGTTGTGAGAAAGCGCGCAAGGCGCTCGAAGAGTACCTGCACAACGAGCTGTGCACGGAAGAGGCGAGCGACATTCGTGATCACATGGCCAACTGTGTGGATTGCGCGGATGAGCACCATGTCGGAGTCGTGCTGACCGACGTCATTGCTCGCTCGTGTGCCGAGACGGCGCCGGCCGACCTGCGCAACCAGGTGATGTCGCAGTTGCGCGACATTCAAGCGCACTCTTAGAGAGTAAGCGCCCGCTCGAGAATCGCTGCCGCTTCGACGGCGTGACGCTTCGCGGAACCGGCTGCTGGCGAGGCTGCCGACGGGCGCGAAATGTTCCGAATTGTGCGACCCTTCAGCTGCTTCGACACTTCCAACAGGATGAACGGCCACGCGCCCTGGTTTTCCGGCTCGTCTTGGAACCACACGAGCTCTGCGTTCGGGTACGTCGCAATGAGGTCATTCAACTCGGCCATGGGAGCCGGGTAGAACTGTTCGAGACGAACCACGGCGATTTCCGGGTTGGGAGCCTTGTCCAGCTCGGCCAACAGGTCGTGATACGGCTTTCCGGCTGTGATCACGACGCGGCGCACAGCTGAACGGTCAAGACCCCGTGTGTCGTCGATCACTGGCTGGAAGCTGCCGGTCGTGAAGTCGTCGACATTGCTCGACGCGCCCCGCAAACGCAGCATCGCCTTAGGCGTGAACACGATGAGCGGGCGACGCGGTGTCGCATACGCGTGACGGCGCAACAGGTGAAAGTAGGAAGCCGGCGTGGACGGCCGAGCAACGACCATGTTGTTTTCTGCACACAACTGCAGGTAACGCTCGATTCGCGCGGATGAGTGGTCGGGACCTTGACCCTCGTATCCGTGTGGCAATAACAGCACCACGCCCGAGTTCTGGTTCCACTTCTGTTCAGCCGACGACACGAACTCGTCGATGACCGTCTGAGCGCCGTTAGCGAAGTCTCCGAACTGGCCCTCCCACAGCACCAAGGCATCCTCGCGTTCGACCGAATAGCCGTACTCGAATGCCATGACGGCGTACTCGCTGAGCAGAGAGTCGTAGATGTAGAACCGACCCTGAGAATTGCTCAGGTTCATCAGTGGCAGCCACTCTTGGCCGTTCTCTCGATCATGGAAAACGGCGTGTCGTTGCACGAATGTGCCGCGGCGCACATCCTGACCGGTCAAGCGCACCGGCTTACCTTCGAGCAACACGGAACCGAACGCAAGCAACTCACCGAAGCCCCAGTCGATGTCGCCCTGCCGGCTCATCTCGGCACGTTTGGTGAGCAGCTGCTGCAACTTCGGGTGCACGGAGAAGCCCTCGGGAATGTTGTTGAATGCATCCCCGATGCGGGCAATCGTGTCGGCGTTAACGTGCGGCACGACGGAGGTTTGTTCGGCCACCGGCGCGCTCGTCGTCGGTGCAGCTGCCGATTCCAGGTCGGATTGGGCGACGTGCGTTTCGGCGAATGCCTGCTCGAGCTCCGACTGGAAATCGGCTTGTGCTTTGTCGAATTCTTCCTGCGTGATGTCACGGCGGCCGACGAGAGCCTCGGTGTAGAGGCGACGCACCGAACGCTTGGCTTCGATCAGGTTGTACATCAGCGGCTGCGTCATCGACGGGTCGTCGCCCTCATTGTGTCCGCGGCGGCGGTAGCAGACGAGGTCAATGACGACGTCTTTGTTGAACTTTTGGCGGAATTCAAACGCCAGCTGAGCCACCCGAACGACGGCCTCGGGGTCATCGCCGTTGACGTGCCAGATCGGCGCCTGAATCGCCTTCGCGACGTCGGTGGAGTAGACGGATGTGCGTGATTCGCCGGGCGGAGTGGTGAACCCGATCTGGTTGTTAATCACGATGTGCACCGTGCCACCGATGCGGTACCCCCGCAGCTGCGACATTTGCAGTGATTCGTAGACAACACCTTGGCCCGCCATGGACGCGTCACCGTGAATCAACACGGGAACGGTCGTGAACGAAGCGATGGGGTACGGGTCTTGCTTCGCACGCACGATGCCTTGCAGCACACCGTTGACTGCTTCGAGGTGCGACGGGTTGGCGGCCAGATAGACCGGAACCTGCTTGCCTTCGGGGGAGACGAAGAGCCCTTCCGTGCCGAGGTGGTATTTGACGTCACCGGAACCTTGAACCGACTTCGGGTCGGCTGTTGTGCCTTCAAACTCGCGGAAGACTTGGCCGTAGGTTTTCCCGGCAATATTGGTCAACACGTTCAATCGACCGCGGTGCGCCATTCCAATCGCGACGCCGTCGAGCTCACTCTTTGCCGACTCGAGCAAAATGCGGTCGAGGAGTGCGATGACCGACTCGCCACCTTCAAGACTGAACCGCTTCTGGCCGACGTACTTCGTCTGCAGGAATGTCTCAAATGCTTCGGCCTCGTTGAGTTTTTCGAGAATGCGCATCTGCTCGTCGTGGCCGGGCTTCTCGTAGGGGCGCTCAACCTGCTCTTGAATCCATGCGCGCTGTTCGGGATCTTGGATGTGCATGTATTCGAGACCCACCGTGCGGCAGTAGGAATCGCGCAGGATTCCGAGAATCTTGCGCAGCGGTGCGCTGTTCGTTCCACCGATGCCACCGGTCACGAATTCGCGATCGAGGTCCCAGAACGAGAGGCCGTGATTTTCGATTTCCAGGTCAGGGTGCGTGCGTTGCTGGTATTCGAGCGGATCGATGTCGGCCATCAGGTGGCCGCGCACGCGGAACGAGTTGATGAGCTCCTGAACGCGGGCACCCTTGTCGATGTCGGAACTCTTGTCGACGCTGACATCGGTCGACCATTGAATGGGCTTGTACGGGATGCGCAAGTCGGCGAAAATCGACTCGTAGAAGTTGCGCTCGCCGATGAGCAACTCGTGCACTCTCTTCAGGAACTCGCCCGATCCGGCACCCTGGATGACGCGGTGGTCATAGGTGCTCGTGAGCGTGATGATCTTTCCGATTCCGAGCTTGGTGAGTGTCGATTCGCTCGAGCCCTGAAATTCCGCGGGGTAGTCGAGGGCGCCGGCGCCAATAATGCACCCCTGGCCCTTCATGAGACGCGGGACGGAGTGCACCGTGCCAATGCCACCCGGGTTGGTCAACGAAATCGTGATTCCCTGAAAATCGTCGGCCCCGAGCTTGCCGTTACGTGCCTTTCCCACGAGGTCTTCGTACGCGACGAGGAACTCGTCAAAACTCATGGTGTCGGCTCGCTTGATTCCGGGCACCATCAGCGCGCGCGTCCCGTCCGGTTTCGGCAAGTCGATGGCGATGCCCAACGTGACGTGCGCGGGCGCCACCATCGAGGGCTTGCCGTCGATTTCGTCGTAGTACACGTTCTGGCTCGGCGACTCTTTCAGTGCCTGCACCAGGGCCCAGCCGATGAGGTGAGTAAAGGAAACTTTTCCACCTCGCGTGCGTGCGAGGTGGTTATTAATGACAATGCGGTTGTCAATCATGAGCTTCGCGGGCAGGGCACGCACACTCGTGGCTGTGGGCACGGTGAGTGACGCATCCATATTTGCGGAAAGTGTTTTGGCAAGACCCTTGAGGGTGGTGACGACGTCTTGTTCCTCGGACTCGGCCGCGGAGAACGTAGAGCCGATTACGCGAGCATCGGCCGGAATCGGTGTGGGTTGTGCGGGCCGGGATGTTGTGCGCGCGACGGGTTGGGCGTTGGGATCGGCGTTGGGAACGGTGGGTCCGGATGCCGAGGTGGCGTTTGCGGCGGAAACCGGAGCCGCGGGGGCGCGGCCGGCGGACGAGGCAGCGCTCGCGAGATGAGCACCGTACCGTTCGAGGGTGGGCCACCACGTCTGGTCGACCTGGGCTTTATCTACGATGAACTTCTCGTAGAGTTCTTCAACCAACCACTCGTTCGCGCCGAACTCATCGGCACCGGATTCGGACTGCAACTGCTCCGACACGTGACTATCTCTCTCGTAGAGGCCGTACTGCTGGTGTGGCACATCTGTGGCGAGGTCTGCCGAAAACGCACCTTTTCAACCCTACGCCCAAATCTTTGTCGACGATGCCTCGCGGTTAGCCTTCGCCACCACGGACCCACGCACGGTGACACCCGCGGCCGCAAAACGCGTGCGCGGTAGGATGAGGGTCAAATGAGTGCCGAGTGGGTGTGGTTCTGCGTCGGGCTCGTGCTGACCCTGGGCACGGGAATCTTCGTCGCTGCGGAGTTCGCGTTGGTCAACCTCGACCGCTCCGATCTTGAGGCGCGGCAGGCGCGCGGGGAGCACGGGCTGCGTCTCGTTATCAGCGGCTTGCGACGCACATCCACCCATCTGTCGAGCGCTCAATTGGGCATCACGTTGACGACGTTGTTGACCGGATTCACCATGGAGCCCGCAGTGGCGACAATCGTGTCACCGTGGTTTGACGGCACGCAGCTCAGCGCGACTGCCGTGGGCTCGATCGCCACCATCATCGCGGTCGCATTTGCCACGGCGCTGTCGATGATTCTCGGTGAGCTGATTCCCAAGAATTTTGCCCTCGCGATCCCTCTACGCGTGGCTCAGATCGTCGTGCCGTTTCAGTTGAGCTTTACCGTGATTTTCCGCCCAGTGGTATGGCTGCTGAATGGGTCGGCAAACGGCATCCTTCGCCTGCTGGGGATTACGCCGCGCGAAGAGCTGTCGGCGGCACGGTCAGCGGATGAGTTGGCGAGTCTTGTGCGACGTTCGGCCGAGGCCGGCGTGCTCGAAGAAGACACGGCGACGCTGCTCAATCGCACGCTCGCATTTAGCGAGTTAACCGCGTCCGACGTGATGACTCCGCGTCCGAGAATGGCAGCCCTCAACGCCGGCGATCCCACGCGTGCCGTGCTCGAACTCGCCCGAGCCACGGGATTCTCGCGATTTCCGGTCATCGACGAGACGCTCGATGATGTGGTCGGTATCGTCCACGTCAAATATGCCCTCTCGTTGCCTCGCGAAAAACGAGACGACGTTCCCGTGTCGGCCCTCATGATGACCGAACCATTGCGTGTTCCCGAAACGATGCCCCTCGATTCGCTCATGACGGAACTTCGCGGGCGCGGCTACCAGCTCGCGATTGTTGTCGACGAGTACGGTGGCACCGCCGGTATCGCAACGCTCGAGGACTTGGTCGAAGAGCTGGTCGGTGAAGTGAGTGACGAGCACGACAAGTCTCGCGCCGGCATCGTCTCGGCACGCGGAGTGGTGACGTTCCCCGGCGTCTTGCGACCGGATGAGGTGAAGTCTCAGATCGGACTCGATATTCCCGAAGACGGCCCCTACGAAACGGTTGCCGGGTTCGTGATGAGCGAACTGGGATCGGTGCCCAAAGTCGATGACGAGATTTCCACCGAACAGGGAACTCTTCGTGTGATGCGAATGGATGGGCGACGCATCGATCGCCTGCGATTCACGCCTCATCCTTCCGACACGGGGGTGTCGTCGTGAACGAGTACGCCGGACTGCTCTGGATTTGGGTTCTCCTGCTGGGAAACGCATTTTTTGTGGCGGCTGAGTTTGCTGTGATGGCTGCGCGGCGTTCGCAAATCGAGCCCCTCGCCGATAAGGGTCGTCGCAGTGCCAAGACCGCCTTGTGGGCAATGGAGAACGTCAGCCTCATTTTGGCCACATGTCAGCTGGGCATCACGGTGTGTTCGTTGTTGATTTTGAACGTCTCGGAGCCAGCCATCCATCACCTGATGGAAGTCGCGCTCGCAAACACCGGTCTCGAAGCCGCGACGGTGTCAGCGCTGAGTTTCACGATTGCCCTCGTGCTCGTCACGTTCTTGCACGTGGTCTTCGGCGAGATGGTTCCAAAAAACGCGTCGTTTTCGATGCCCGACCGGGCCGTTCTCGTGCTCGCCGGACCGATTGTCTTCTTGGCGCGACTGTCCCGTCCGGTGATTTTTGTGCTCAACGCCACGGCCAACGGTGTCCTGCGACTGTTCCGTGTGCAACCGCGTGACGAGGCGGCCAGCACGTTCACGCTGGAAGAAGTGGCCACGATTGTGGAACACTCAACGGCCGAGGGAACACTCGAAGACTCGTCGGGTGCCCTGACGGCCGCTTTTGAGTTCACGACCAAGAAGGCGCGAGACATCGCCATTCCGTTCGATCGACTCGTGACGCTCACCACGTCGTCGAGTGTGGCCGACCTCGAACAGGTCGTGGCGAAGCACGGTTTTTCGCGCTACGTGGTCGTCGACGAATCGGGCGACGTCGACGGTTATGTGCACCTCAAAGACATCTTGAGCGCGGATGACGCGTCAGGAACAATGCCCGCGGAGGCGCGCATCCCGGCAAAGCGAATCCGTGCGTTACCCGTGGTGAGCGAGAACATGGACTTGGAGGACGCTCTCGCTCAGCTTCAGCGACTCGGCGTGCACCTCGCTCGTGTGGTCAACCCCAACGGCGTGACCACCGGCGTGCTGTTCCTCGAAGACATCATCGAGGAGCTCGTCGGGACGGTCGATGACGCAACACGGCGGCGCCTCTAGGTGTCGTGGCGACGTCGTGTCGTGGCGACGTTCTGGCGCCACATACGGCGCACCTAGTTTTTCGGTCGCGCCCACTGGTATTGGCCCGGCCAATAGTCAATGTCGGCCCGAAGCTCGGTTGCCGCGCGCAGAGCAAAATGCGGATCACGCAACATCTCGCGCCCGATCATCACGGCGTCAGCCTTGCCCGTGGCAACGATGTCATTCGCCAGATGTGAGTCGGTGATCAGTCCGACGGTCGTGACGGGAAGATGCGAATGCTCTTTCACATACATTGCGAGAGGTACCTGATATCCCGGTCCCACGGTGATTTTGACACCTGAAATGTTGCCCCCGGCGGAGATGTCGGCGACGTCGGCACCGCGTTCCAGTGCCCAGTCTGCGACGATGCTCGTTTCCTGTTCGTTCCATCCGCCGTCGGCCCAGTCGGTTGCGCTGAACCGAATGAAAATGACAATCTCGTCGTCGACGGCGGCGCGCATGGCTTCCGTCACCTCGAGCAGCAGTCGGGCGCGATTCTCTAGCGGGCCGCCGTAGTCATCGGTGCGCTC
>RFQD01000181.1 GCA_009925875.1 Microbacteriaceae bacterium
ACTCCAAAAAGATTTCGATGTTCCCGCGCAAGCACATCACGATCAAGGTCGGCGACCCGGTTGACCTGTCGAAGTTCCGCGGCCGAGAACTGACCAGCAAGGCGCTCGCGGAGGCGACGAGTGTGGTGATGGACGCGATCACCGAGCTGCTCGAAGACCTGCGCCACGAGAAGGCGCCGGCCGAACGTTGGAATCCGGCCGAGCACAACCAGAGCGAAACGGGCAAGTTTTGACCCCCACTCCCGCCGCATTTTCTCGCCGCCGCGTCGCCGTTCTCGGCGCGGGCAGTTGGGGAACCACTTTCGCGAAGGTGTTGGCGGATGCCGACAACGAGGTTGTGCTCTGGGCACGGCGTGAGGAACTCGCGAAAGAAATCAACTCGACGCATCGCAACAGCGACTACCTCCGCGGCATCCCGTTGCCCTCCGCGCTGAGCGCGACGACCAACCTTGCCGCCGCTGTGCGGGGCGCGGATCAGATTTATCTCGCGATACCCAGTCAATCGTTGCGCGAAAACCTCGCGGCCGTGGCGACCGTACTCACCGACGGTCAGATCGTGGTGAGCCTCATGAAGGGCGTGGAAAAGGCCTCGGGTCTGCGCATGAGCCAGGTGATTGCCGAAGAACTGCCCATCGATCCCGACCTGATTGCGGTGGCCTCGGGTCCGAACCTCGCACTCGAAATCGCGAAAGAGCAACCCACCGCGGCCGTCGTCGCGAGCGACGACATCGACACCGCGACCGCCGTGGCCATCGCCGCCACGAGCAAGTACTTTCGCTGCTTCGTGAACACCGACATTCCCGGCACCGAATTCGGTGGGGTGCTCAAAAACCTCATCGCCGTGGCTGTCGGTATCGTTGACGGCGTCGGATTCGGCGACAACACGAAAGCGTCCATCATCACGCGCGGTCTCGCCGAAATGACCGACTTCGCCGTCGCCTACGGTGCACAACCCGAGACGCTCTCGGGTCTCGCGGGCCTCGGCGACCTCATCGCCACGTGCGAGTCTCCCTTATCGCGTAACAACACCGCCGGACGACTGCTCGGGCAAGGCTATTCGCTCACCGACGTGATCAAGCAGATGAACCAGACAGCGGAGGGTCTCGCCTCTGTTGCCCCCATCCTCGAACTCGCGCGCGCCCGCGACGTGGACATGCCCATCGTCACCCAAGTCGACCGCGTGCTGAAGGGTACGCTCGACCCACGAGACATTGCGCCCTACCTCACGACAGGCGACGATGAGCCGCAAGGTGAAAGGACCTTCGATGACAACGAAAATCCGGGTCGCCGTGCTGTTTGGGGGTCGATCAAGCGAGCATTCGGTCAGCTGCGTGACGGCACGGGGAGTGCTCAGCGCGATTGATGCGCAACGCTACGAGGTCATACCGGTAGGAATCACCCGCCACGGCGCGTTCGTGTTGGCCGGTGACGAAGTTCGCAACTACCACTTCGACTCGGGCAACATGCCCGAAGTGGTCGACAACGGCACGCGCGTCATATGGCCCGACTCGGTCGACGACCACGAACTGCGGGTCACCGAGGGCGGCGCAACACGGTCGCTCGGCACGGTGGACATCGTGTTTCCGATTTTGCACGGGCCGTTCGGTGAAGACGGCACCATCCAGGGGATGCTCGAACTGTACAGCCTGCCCTACGTCGGGTCGGGCGTGCTCGCGTCGAGTCTCGGAATGGACAAGCATTTCGCCAAGACCGTCATCGCGCAGGCGGGTATCGCCGTCGCCCCGTGGCGCACCGTGACGGACCTCGACTGGGCAAACCGCCCCGACACCGTGCGTGCCGTGGTGACGCAACTCGGGCTGCCGGTGTTCGTCAAACCGGCCCGAGCCGGTTCAAGTGTGGGCGTGACGAAAGTCAAAACGGCCGCCGACCTGGATGCGGCGATGACCGCCGCGCTTGCCGAAGACACGCGCGTGCTCATCGAAGCGACGATCATCGGTCGCGAGATCGAATGCGCCGTGCTGCAAGACCGGCCCGGCAAGCCGACTCGCGCATCCGTCGCCGGTGAAATCGTGGTGCGGGGGCGCGAGTTCTACGACTTCGACGCCAAGTATTTGGATGCCCCCGGCATCGACCTCGTCTGCCCGGCCGACCTCACCGCAGACGAGTTGGCCGAGCTGCAGCGACTCTCGGTGCGCGCGTTCGAGGCCATCGGCGGTGCGGGGCTCGCGCGGGTCGACTTTTTTCTGATGGATGCTCCAGCCGCGGGATCCGACGCGAGCGCACCTTCTCGCTTCGTGCTCAACGAAATCAACACCATGCCGGGCTTCACGCCCATCAGCATGTTCCCGCGTTGCTGGCAAGAGACCGGGCTCGCGTATCCCGACCTCATCGACGAACTGATTCAGGTCGCACGCGCGCACCGCGGGCGCTAGTTCGTGAACACGTCCGACAGGTCGGTGCACGTGCCGGTCTGCGGCAGGTAACTCACCGCGTTGCCCAGGTCAACGAGCACGGTTGTGCCCGAGACGGCGTTCGAGTCGATCGCCACCTCAACTGCGGGAGTGCGACCAAAAGTGGTGTAACGGTAGAGCGGAGCATCCGCATCGTCTTCAATCCAGTCGATGCCGTTCACCTCCACGCACGGCAGCGTGGTCGGCCCGGGCACGGTCACACCACACGTGAGCAACACGCTCGCCGGAGTGCCCCACGCACCCGTCGCCTGCGCGTTCGTCTCGCGCTTGGGTTTTTCCGCAACGAGGTCGGGCAAGCGAACAATCACGGATGCGCACGCCGGATTGTTCGCATCCTCCGCAGGTGTCATCGGCACGGCGCCGGCGCACCCGGTGAGGGCGAGCGTCGGCACGAGAACCAACAGGGACAAGACGCGCGTGT
Source organism: Microbacteriaceae bacterium (assembly GCA_009925875.1). Taxonomy (GTDB): domain Bacteria; phylum Actinomycetota; class Actinomycetes; order Actinomycetales; family Microbacteriaceae; genus RFQD01. Next base: position 2,854 of record RFQD01000181.1, read on the forward strand.
TCATCACCATCAGACTACGTGTCAGAACCCATAGCCTTGAGTGCATGCGACGTGACACACGACTCTCCGACCTGCCCGAGGGAGAAATTCTGCGCCGCATTTTTCCCCGCCTGCCCGAATCCGACTCAACACTGCTCGGCCCCGGTGATGACGCCGCCGTCATCGCGGCACCCGACGGGCGATTCGTCGTCACGACCGACATGATGGTGCACGGCCCCGACTTTCGACTCGAATGGTCGACACCCTACGAGCTCGGCTACAAAGCTGCCGCGTCGAATCTGGCGGACGTGGCCGCGATGGGTGCCAAGCCGAGTGCCCTCGTTGTCGCCCTTGCGGTGCCCGGCGACACACCCATGTCGACGCTCGAACAATTGGCGGATGGCTTGCGCGAAGCGTGCCAGTTTCTCGCTCCCGGCTGCGGCGTCGTCGGCGGCGACCTGAGCGCGAGCGACA
>RFQD01000182.1 GCA_009925875.1 Microbacteriaceae bacterium
CGGCTACGGCCTTGCGATTCTCGGACCGTTGGGTGTGGGCATCCTGCACGAAGCGACCGGCGGATGGACGTGGGTGCTCATCGCCCTCGCGGCCAAGTCTCTCCTGCTCATCTTCTGCGCGACCGTGCTCGCTCGCGAAAGCAAAGTCGAAGACGATGTGCGGATGCCGATGCCGGACTCAACTTGAATCAACTCGACTGTGGCCCCGCAAACGACAGTTATGACAGAGTGCCCTTCAGTAACTCATCAATCGGGATGAACTCACGATTGAAAGAGAAATTTTCCCCGAGGACCGCAGAATCCGTCCACTCGATTGATCGATCAGGGTCTCTGAAGTGGAGCTGTGAATCAGCAAATTCAATCCGCACGATTTCGGAAAGAAAGTAACTCGCCTTAAAGATGCCGACAACGCCATGCTCTGATTTCAGGATGAATCCAAAATCAGTCTGGAATGTCCACGCCTCATCGCCAAAGGACTCCTTTGTGACGGTGTCTCGAACAACCGTCACATCACTGATTTGCTCGCCGGAAAATGTGAAATCAACATTTCCGGTGCGAGGCCAATCAACATCCGCGACGGCGTCTACGCGTGCAGAAAGAGCGTCATACTCTGTTTCTGAACCTTCAAACGATGACACATACGGTTTTGCGAACACCGTTAGGTCGCCAGCAGACGTTCGGATGACCGCGGAGCCCACAGAAGAAACGACACGTCCTGGCATGGCAGACATTCTCCTCCCAGTGACGAAGTCGAGTTCGCTGCCTTTCACTTTTGCAATCTCGTGCAACGAGAACTCGTCGAGACAGAGCATTTCAGTCGATTTCAATTGTCTCCTCGAGTTTCAAAGTGAATTTTCTGCTTAAGTTTCAAGCCACGAATTGGTTTGCGAAGTGTGAATTCAACAACCGGGCTATTTGGCGTCGAAGAAAATCTCCGCAACCTGGCAAACGAACCATCAGTGAACTCAACGAGCTCATGTCCTTCAGGTGTTATCGATACGGTGGATCCGCGCGTAAGTAGGCTCCAGAACCTACCGGCATCCTTTTCTGCGTTTCTTGAGACTATTTGTCTGACAGGGCTGTTCCGCCCTGACTCGCCAAAAAATCCGTCACTCGCAACTGGATAAACGCGAATCAATCCGTCTATCGCGGTCGATAGATGAGGGTCATCACGTGAGTTAACCCCATAGCCTTGACCGCCATGGGAACCCAATTACGCCACACCCATTTCTTGAGTCTGCCGAGAAGGGAAATGGATGATGTGAACATCGTCCCCCAGCACAAGTTGGATTAAGTCAGAATGACGTCCATACACGATAACAATCGGAGGGTCGACTTGGCGCTTAATCTCATGAAGTCCCGAAATGAAGGCTTGGCGAAGAACAGGGTCTCGCCACATCCCATTATTCGAAATGGCAACGACCGATCCTTTCACAACACCTGCGAATGCATGGTCAAAATCCGACGAGTCAATCCATCGGAGATGAGGTATCACGGGTATGCCTTTCTCGCTGAAATAGCAGCCGACAGCGCGGTTGTACCACGTAGCCGCTACGCGAAGAAAATGTGGTGAATCTAACCACACCGAAAAATCAGGAGATGTCATACCCCAACTCCGATGCACTCTGCTCAAATAATGATTGGGCGTGTTTACAAGCGTGGTTAGCTTTCGATCTGAAACGTAGAAGTTGATCAACCGAGACTTATCGATGCTCAGGCCATTTGCTTTATCAAACGGCAGAGTATGTGTTGGTAGGTTTTCGCTGTCAACAAAAGGGAGAACCGGAATTTCGTGTATTCCGTCGACCGCGAGGCTGCGTGGTAGCCATTTCGGTGGGCCCATGATTAAGCGGTTCGAAAAGATTGTGAAAAGGTCCTCCGACAACTCAATTGCTTGGGCGTCGGGGAACTCGCGTGGATCATGGGAGTTGTCGTAAAAAATCAATATGTAGGGCCTTTCGTTCATTTGGGCACTACATATAGTATTTCTGTTTCGAATATTTGTTCGAACCGAAGCGGCGTGTCGCGCAAGCCTCCCAACGGTATGCCAAAAAGCTCGCATACAAGAGATTCATTCGTCTTGATTCGTGAGGAGAGTAATTGGGCGGCGTGCCGGCCTCGCTCCAATGCTGTTTCCGCTGTCGATGGCGGTGATCAACCTGCGCACGCGCTCACCCGAAGTGTCGCTCAGCCTGAGCGGCTTCTCGCAGGTACTCGGCTACGGCCTTGCGATTCTCGGACCGTTGGGTGTGGGCATCCTGCACGAAGCGACCGGCGGATGGACGTGGGTGCTCATCGCCCTCGCGGCCAAGCTTCTGCGCGACCGTGCTTGCTCGCGAAAGCAAAGTCGAGGACGATGTGCGGATGCCCGCCTCGCGCTAGCTCGTGAACTGATGCAGGCGATGTGTGATTGTGTCGAGAATCGCGGGATGCGCATCCGCCAAAGGCTGTTGAGTTTTCACACTCTCGCGAAGGGCATCGAGCATGTCGTCGACCAGTGAGACGGCCCGCGATACGCCCCACGATGAAATCTCGAGCACGAGGTCAGCGCGAGTCAGCGACTCCGCGTCGTACTTGCCATTGATTGCGAGGGCCAGCCGCCCATCTCCGAGTGCGCTCACGAATGGCACATTGTCGTAAGCGGGTGAGAGCGTCACGTCTCCTGACGCGTGGTGCAAGAGGCCGATGTTCTTCGCATGCATGTCGAGATTATTGATCGTTGCCCCGAATACGACGAGTTGACCGAACTTGCGAAGCTCACTCGCCGCCGTATGAGCCACCAGGGTTCGACCGATGCGCGACAGGCTTGTCACCCCGCCATATGCCTGATACTTCTCGATGCGCGATGCCCCGAGTGCCTGATTGAAGTCTTCCTGGTGGATGCGCTTTCCGTCTGCCCTGTCGAAACGCTCGATGACGAGCGCGCGAATGCCGTCAAATGATTCGATCCGCGAATCGAAACGGGCGAGCCCGACATTCCGTGCCAGCCGCGCCCCATATTCCTCATCAAAAATGAGATGCCCACGCTCATCGCCTAATTCGGGCTTCAAGATGTGAGTGCTCGGCCAACCCCCGACAGCCTGGGCCCAACCCGATGGCTGACGCACAAGCACGATTTTGGGTTGAACGCCCCCGAGAGATGTTCTGCCCTCTCGAGGAAAGTTACCCAAGGGTGCAGCCATCGGACTCGTCAGGAGTTCACGGATTTGTGAGTCACTCACCGACCGCACGTCTGGTTTTTGTGGTTCGGTCGGATCGTCGACATCCCATAACTGC
>RFQD01000183.1 GCA_009925875.1 Microbacteriaceae bacterium
CTCGAGGGCGTGCTCTTTCACAAGTTGTCCGACCTCTCTGACAATCGTCGCGAGCGCGCCGTCGAAATCCTGCGCGACGCCCGCGAGGCCGGCACCGTCAATCGAATCGGCGTCAGCATCTACGACGAAAACGATCTCGAAAACGCTCTCAACGTCGTGCCCGACCTCGATTTGATTCAACTCCCGGCAAACGTTTTCGACGTCCGTCTGCTCGACTCGGTTCTCCTCAGCGAGTTGGTTTCGCGTGGAGTGCAGGTTCACGTGCGAAGCGCCTTTCTGCAGGGGCTTGTGTTTGCGCATCCGGATGCCCTGCCGACCTTCTTCGCCCCACTCGCTGCTCCGCTCACAGCGCTTCGCGAGGAAGCCGCCCGACGAGAGGTGAGCGTGCAATCGATTGCGCTCGGCGCGCTCAAGTTTCATCCCCATGTTTCGGCCGTCATCGTGGGGGTACAGTCACCGAGTGAATTGCAGGACATTGTCGACGCGTGGACGTCAGCTTCGGCGCCAACCCATAGTGACGTCGAGCTCGCAGAGATTCCTGCTGCGGTTCTCGACCCCCGTCAATGGCCATCAACAAAGGTGGAGTCATGATTCTCGCGATTCTGCAAGCCCGGCTCAGTTCAACGCGGTTACCCGGCAAAGTTCTCATGGACCTTCATGGCGAGCCGATGATTCTTCGTCAGATCGAACGGATTCGACAATCCACGAGGATTGACGCGTTAGTTGTCGCAACCAGTGTGGATCCTCGCGACGACGAACTCGCAAATGTCCTTCAGCACGCGGGCATTACGTTTCGACGCGGACCTCTCGATGACGTCGTGGAAAGATTCCGACTCGTTGCCGAGGAATGGGAACCCGACGCGATTGTGCGACTCACGGCGGATTGCCCGCTCACGGATCCAGAGGTCATCGACGCAGTGATTGACGACCACCTCGCGAAACGAGCTGACTACTCGTCCAACACGTTGCACCCAACCTTCCCCGACGGCCTCGACGTGGAATGCTTCGACGCCCGCGCATTTCTGCGGCTGTGCGAACTTCCGCTGAGCGAGATGGAGCGTGAGCACGTCACGATGGGCATGTATTCGCGGCCCGATGAATTCACCCTCAACTCGTACGAGCAAAAACCCGATCTCAGTCATTTACGTTGGACAGTCGACGTGCCCGACGACCTGACGTTTGCGAGACTCGTATATTCTCTTCTCTACGACCAGAAACCCGCATTTCGACAACGAGATGTCCTCGAGCTCGTGACCAATAATCCCGTGCTCTCGCGCACCGATTCCGAGGTCGCCCGAAACTCGGGGCTTAGTAAATAGTCACTCAGGAGGACTGATGGCACGCGATTCGAATCGTTACGAAAAATCGTTGGCGCAGTTGGCGATTGCGGAAGAAGTCATTCCCCTTGGTGCCCAAACCGTCAGCAAGTCTCGACTGACTCTTCCGGCCGGCATCGCTCCGCTTTACGGCGACCGAGCTGAGGGATGTCGCATCTGGGACATCGACGGGAATGAGTACGTCGACCTCATTAGCGGTCTTGCGGCCATCAACATTGGCTACGGAGATCCGGTTATTTCCGAGGCCGTCATCGCTCAGGTTCCGCGCGGGGTGACTATTTCTCTCACGCACCCCATTGAGAGTGACGTTGCACGACTCATCGTTGATTTGGTGCCCTCGGCGGAGATGGTGAGATTTGGCAAGAACGGTTCTGACGCAACGTCGGCGGCGATTCGTGTCGCTCGCGGATACACCGGACGCGACCACGTCGTGGTGTGCGGTTACCACGGCTGGCACGACTGGTACATCGGGACATCACCCACTCGCAACCTTGGCGTTCCCGATGACGTTGCTGCGCTGGCGCACTCTGTTCCGTTCAACGACCTCGGCGCCATGGAAGAAGCCCTGAGGGCACATCCCACCGCCGCAATCATCATGGAAGTCATGACCGTGGAATGGCCTGAGCCTGGGTATCTCGAGGGCGTACGCGAACTCGCGACTAAGTACGGCGCTCTTCTTGTGTTTGACGAAATGATTACCGGGTTCCGTTTTGCGAACGGCGGAGCTCAGGAATTCTTTGGTGTCACGCCAGACCTCTCGACGTTCGGCAAGGGAATGGCGAATGGCTACCCGATCTCTGCCATCGTCGGTAAACGCGAGTACATGATGGTCCTCGAAAAGGCATTCTTCACGGGAACATTTGGTGGCGAGCTCCTCTCGCTGACGGCGGCCAAGGTCGTGTTGGAACGCATCAAGAACACCGATGTTCTCGCGCGTATATCGGCGCGAGGTGAGCTGTTGACCGAACGCGTGAACCAGGTAATCGAATCCGCGGGCGCCTCCGACGTCGTGTCATTGCAGGGGCACCCCACCTGGAAGTTTTTGGTGTGGAACCCCGATTTGGGCGCCGAGGTGGCCGACCTTAAGGTTCTGTTCATGCAGGAGATGTCGAAGCGCGGCGTCTTGATGATTGCCACGCACAACGTGATGGATGCGCACGATGATGCTGCGTTTGACACTATTTGCGCGGCCTATGCCGGGACTCTCCCCATCATTCTTGACGCAATCGAGCAGGGCGATGCCCGTGATCGGCTCGACGCAGACGTGCCAGAGCTCGCACCCCGCGTGCGCTAGCGAGGTCTCGTGCTCGTTTGACCGTGGGGTCGCCGCAGTCGAGTCGTAGACTGAAGTCCGAACAATATCGTTGTCGTGAGGAGTTTCATCGTGTCGGACGTTGTTGAAGATTTCGATCCACTGTTCTATCGCCCGTGCATTTTCCCCATTCTGAGTGGCTACTCCTACGGAACCGCCATCACGGTGAACAATGGTTTGCGCACAGGACCCTATGCCACCGACTTTCAACTCTCGCTGTCATTTTTTGACAACTCCGGAAAGCACGTGGTGACAACGGACGTTTTGCACGAACTGACTCCGGGAGACATTGTCAAGATCGACACCCGCGATGTTCTCAAGAAGCTGAAGATTACTCCGCGCGGAAACATGCTGGGAATCGCACACATGGTTCCGACGCGTTTCGCCGGCAAGGAGTTAGTCACAGTGACGCGTGGCGAATTGATGGCTCACGTGAGCTCCTCGGACGACTTCATCGAGTTCCGCCAGGAACCTAAGGGGGTCATCACCGGAGTGGCGTATCAGATGGGGCCGCAAAATGACGATCGATTCAACAAGACCCGCACGACACTGTTGCAGGCTCCTAAAGCAATCGTGACGCCGACGGTAGACACACT
>RFQD01000184.1 GCA_009925875.1 Microbacteriaceae bacterium
GGTGTCCGCACCGAGCATCCAGCCATGCGAGGCCCAGGTCGCGGAGACATCCGCGTGCAGGAGGTCGTCCACCACGGGGTACGCTTCGCCCTTCCACGTTGCGTGAATGGGATCGTGCGTCCATCCGAGCGCGACACGCACATCAGAGCGCGGAGCTTCGTCCACAAGCACGCCGCTGCCCACGGGAAGACGCCATGTCTGCGCGTCCACCGCGGGCACCGCGAGCGCGTGCCCGACGAGTAGCAAGATCACGCGCGCTTCCTGCGCCGCAGCGCGAGCGCGGCACATGCGAAAAGTCCGAGCGGCGTGCTTCCCGTGGTTGAGCACGACCACCCGCCACCGTACTGCGGTGGATCACAGATCGGTGCGTCCGTGTCGGTGTCCACGCCGGTATCGTTCGGGACGGTGTCCACGCTGGTGTCGGTCGCGGTATCGATGGAACCGGTGTCCACGCCGGTGTCGGTCGAGCAGTCCTCTGCCCGCGACGGGTCGTTGTCGTCGCAGTCACCGCTCACCGCGGCGAGGCCCGCACCTCCCGCGCAGGACACCTCGATAGGTTCGGTTCCGACGCCGTCTCCGTCGAGGTCGGCGTACCACGTTGAGGCGTCCACAGCGTCGTCGTCCACGCTGCCATCGCAGTCATTGTCGCGACCGTCGCAGATCTCGAGCGCGCCTGGATGCGAGATGGGGGAACTGTCGTCGCACTCGAGGCACGCCGCCCAGCGGTCACCGTCCGCATCCGCCCACCCAAAACTCCCGTCGCAGTTCAGATCCTCTTCCGCATCGCATCCCTCGACCGCGCCGGGGTGAATGTCATCGTCAGCGTCGTCACAGTCGTCCGAGGTGGAGACGGCCCCAGCGGGAGCATCGCACGACACCGAGGTCAACGCCGAACCGTGACCATCTCCGTCCCGGTCGTCATACCAGGGGGTCGCAGCCCCTACCGATGCGTCGGTGTCGTCGCAGTCGCCCGCGATCTCGGAGAGTCCATCACCGTCGTCGTCGTAGGCGTCGGTGTCGTTGTCCACGACACCATCGCAGTCTTGATCGATGCCGTCTACCACCTCGATGGCAAGGAGGTGGATGCTGGCGTCTGCATCGTCGCAGTCACCCGCGATCTCCGAGGAGCCATCTCCGTCGTCATCGAAGCACTCCGTCATCTCGTCGGTCGTGCCGTCGCAGTCGTTGTCGAGGCCGTCGCAGGACTCGGTGCCGCCGGGAAGTGCGGTTGCGCTCGCGTCCTCGCAGTCGTCCGAGCTGATGACGTACCCAAGCGGAGCCACGCACGCGGTCGTAGCGTCAGAGGTGAGCGCGCTTCCGTGTCCGTCTCCGTCGAAGTCGAGGTGCCACACCGATCCGCCCAGTACGTCGGGGTCGGCATCCTCCGCGAGTCCGTCGCAGTCCTCATCTGAACCCGCGGTGTCGCAGTACTCGTAGGCACCGGGGTTCACCTCCGTGCGGGTGTCGTCGCAGTCTCCGTCCGCGAGAACAAAGATCACGCCTGGCGCGCATGTCGTGAGCGCGCTCGCGGTGACGCCGTACCCGTCTCCGTCAAGGTCGGGAAAGTAGGTGTGCGCCATGCCCACCGCGGGGTCGTCCTCGTTGCAGTCCATGCTCTCATCAAAGCCGTCGCCATCACGATCGCTGTCGCAACCATCGGGTGTGCCATCCGCGTCGAGATCGATGGCATCATCGAACCCGGAGCATGCGTCTACATCCCCGCAGTAGCCATCGGCGTCGTCATCGTTCATGGGGTCGAGCGGGCACGCATCGCTGGAGCCGCACAGGAGGTCACTATCGGAGTCTTCGATGGCATCGTCTGCGCCGGGGCACACATCCACGCCGTCGATCACGCCGTCGTTGTCGGAGTCGGTGTCGAGCGCGTCGGGCGTTCCATCTGCATCGGTGTCGAGGTCGCACGCCGGTGTGAATGAGATCGCATCCAGCAGGTTTCCGCAGGAGAGTCCGCATGCGCTCGACACACTCTCGAAGGCAAACCTCGTCGTCGTCTCGGAGATCGTGATGACACCACCGTACCGTCCCCATGCGCTCGGGCCGTCCGTGGATGTCCGCACCGTTACCAGCGGCCCAGCGGGAGGCCCAAGTCTGAAGCGGATCGTGTCGCTTCCGAACCGACCGATGTGGCTGTAGGCGTAGAGGTACACATCGCCCACGGTGGTGGCGATGTCTTGGTAGAGCGTTCCGACTGCGAAGGCGTTCATCTCTACAAACTGGTCACCTTCGTAGGCAGACTTTCCCTCGAAGCCGTTCATCCACACCTCGAACGCCGTATCGGTCGTGAGCCATCCTGGCATCGAGGTGGGGTAGTTCACGCCGTACCCGACGTAGTCCGGCAGCTCGAACCCGCCGTTGAGGAGCGCAAGCCCGCTCACCCCACCGGCACGGCACTCGTCCACGTTCTCCACGCCATCTCCATCCATGTCGGTATCGAGGTGGTCGTAGAGTCCGTCGCCGTCGCTGTCTGCGACGAGCGGGGGAAGGCTCGCGATCACCTCATCGGTGTCATCGAGTCCATCCCCATCGGTGTCGGTGCCCCACGCGGTGGAGGCGAGCAGGAGCATCCACATGGCTACGCGATCTTCACGCCGCGCACGGTGAGCGGGGTGGCCAGCGACCAGCTCCCCGCGTCCATGAGCTGCTTCATGGTGTCCATGCGGTAGACCGTCGCGTGCAGCACGGTCAGCTTGTGGGTCGCGAGCCAGTTGCGGCGCGCGTTGACGTAGGAGCGCGCCCACTCCTTCTCGTCACCACCGTTCGCAGGCGACTTCGCCGCGAACATGTTGCGGATCATCGCGACCCCCCCAGGGCCGCTATGGATGCAGGTATCGTAGATGATCAGCGCGGTGAGCGCGTGGACGGCACCGACTTGGTTCGCGATGTTGACCGCGGGCGTGAAGTAGTGCTCCGCGAACACCTCGTCCTGCGCGCGGTGCATCACGGGGTCCGCGCCCGCGAGCGCTGTGTACTCGACTGGAGTCGCAAACTCGGCGTGCCGCTGGCGATCACGCTGGCGGGGGGCTATTCACCGAACGCCGTGCGCACCGCGATGTTGCACAGTATCGTTTTCGAAGAGGCGATCGATCCGTGAGTCAGTCGCCCCCCAAGCCGCCGCGTCCGCGGTTGATGCAGCGCTTTCTGCGCTTCATGTCCGATCGTCGCATCTTGTCGGATGCGCGCATGCTCGAGTTTTATCCGCCGTTCTGGTTCATGCGCATCAA
>RFQD01000185.1 GCA_009925875.1 Microbacteriaceae bacterium
TATGCGTTACCGCCACGAATGGGTCGTAACAGCAGACTCCCGTCCAGCGAGGAGCCGGTGAGGCCCTCGCCGTCGGGAGTCTGTGTGGTGACGTTCGTCACAGTTATCTCGCCACGCCGTCTGCGGGGTAGTGGGCGATGCGGTTAGAGCGGGGTCACGTAGGCGGCGGAAATTCCTCCGTCGACGAGGAACGTGGATCCCGTGATAAATGACGCATCGTCACTCGCGAGGAAAGCAACCGCGGCGGCCAGTTCTTCTGCGTGCGCAAAGCGACCAATCGGGATGTGCACCAAGCGGCGTTGCGCGCGCTCCTGATCCTTCGCGAAGAGTTCCTGAAGGAGGGGTGTGTTGACCGGTCCCGGGCAGAGGGCGTTGACCCGGATACCCTGACGCGCGAATTGCACGCCAAGTTCGCGACTCATCGCGAGTACGCCGCCTTTGGATGCGGTATAGGAGATCTGGGAGGTGGCCGACCCGAGCACGGCGACGAACGACGCCGTGTTGATGATCGAACCGCTGCCCTGCTTGACCATGTGGCGCAGGGCCGCCCGGGAGCAGAGATACACCGACTTGAGGTTCACATCCTGAACCTTCTGCCAGGCGGGCAACTCGGTGGTTTCGATCGAGTCGTCGTCGGGCGGCGAAATGCCAGCATTGTTGAAGGCGATGTCGAGCGACCCGTACTTCGTGACCGCCTCGTCGAACAAGTTGTCGACCTGGGCCTCTTCGGTCACATTGACCGAGACAAAGATTCCCTCCACTTCTTCGGCGGCCTTGGCTCCGGCCACGGGGTCCATGTCGCCGATGACGATGTTGGCCCCCTCCGCTCGCAACCGTCGTGCGGTTGCGAGGCCGATACCGCTCGCGCCACCGGTAATCACCGCCGTCTTGCCGGCGAGTCGTTGAGTGAGGTCGATTTTCGCGATACTCATGTGTTTCTCCTTCTGTGATGCGTTCTGAAAAGTGAATGTCGTGGCGGGGTCGGGGACGTGAGCGCGGAGGTGGTCCGGCTAATCGAGCGGGATGAAGACGTTCTTCGTTTCCGTGAAGGCAAGCGCCGCGTCCGGGCCGAGTTCACGTCCGAGGCCGGATTGCTTGAATCCGCCGAACGGCGTGTTGTAGCGAACGGAGGAGTGGGAATTGACCGACAGGTTGCCCGATTCGACTCCTCGGGCAACTCTCAACGCGCGTCCCACGTCACGGGTCCAGATGGAGCCGGACAGACCGTACTCACTCGCATTGGCAAGGGCGAGGGCATCCGCCTCGTCGTCGAACGGCAACACGGTGACCACGGGCCCGAAGATTTCTTCCCGGGCCGAGACGTGGTCGCGCGACGACGGAGTGAGCACGGTGGGCGCAAAGAAGTAGCCCGGGCCACTCGGTGTCGATCCGCGGAATGCAATGGGGGCGTCATCGGGGACATACGCCGACACCGAGTCGAAGTGCTTCTTGTGCACTAGCGGCCCCACTTCGGTCTTGGCGCTCGTCGGGTCTCCGACCACGACGTTCTTGACCGCGGTTTCGAATGTCTCCATGAACGAGTCATAGACATCACGCTGCACCAGGATGCGCGACCGCGCGCAACAGTCTTGCCCGGCGTTCTCGAACACGGCGTAGGGCGCCGTCGCGGCGGCTTTCTCGATGTCGGCGTCGTTGAACACGATGTTGGCGCTCTTTCCGCCGAGTTCGAGCGTGACGCGCTTAATCTGCGCCGCGCATCCGGCCATGATCTGCTTGCCGACCTCGGTCGAACCGGTGAACACAATCTTGCGCACGTCGGGGTTCGTCACAAAGCGGTCGCCCACCACGGAGCCGCGGCCGGGCAACACTTGAAACAGCCCCTCGGGCAGTCCCGATTGCAGGCCCAACTCGCCGAGGCGAATCGACGTGAGCGGAGTCCACTCGGCCGGCTTCAGAACAACAGCGTTGCCGGCTGCGAGGGCAGGGACGAACCCCCACGAGGCGATGGTCATGGGAAAGTTCCACGGCGTGATGACACCGACCACACCGAGTGGCTCCTGGAACGTGACGTCGATTCCGCCGGCAACGGGAATCTGCTTACCGAATAGTGTTTCGGGCGTGCCGGAGTAGTACTCGAGGACGTTGCGCACGTGGTTTGCTTCCCAGCGAGCTTGCTCGATGGGGTGCCCCGAGTTGCGCACCTCGAGCGAGGCGAGGTTCTCGATGTCGCCATCCACGGCGGCGGCGAATCGGCGCAACGCCGCGGCGCGGTCGGCCGGGTTGAGTCGTGCCCATTCTTTTTGAGCGCGCGTCGCCCGGGCGATGGCCTCGTCGGTTTCGTCGAGACTCAGGTGTTCGATGGTCTCCATCGCTTCTTCGGTCGCCGGGTTGATGATCTGGTAACTCATCGAGCACTCCTGTATGTCGATGCAGCGTCGACGAGTCCCTCAAAGAGACGCGCGTCCTCGGCTGCGGTTTGTTCCGGGTGCCACTGCACTCCGATGCCGAATGGCACACTGTCGAGCTGGATGCCCTGAATGATGTCGTCGTCCGAGCGCGCGACGACACGGAGGCCAGAACCCGGTTGATCAATTGCCTGATGGTGATAGACCGCGCCCGGGATCGGTGTTTCGGTTCCCAGCACGTCGGCTAATACCGAGTTGTCATCAACGTGCACGGCAACCGTGTTGAACACACCGTCTCCCTTTTGATACTTGTCCGTGCCGATGACCTCGGGGAGGTGCTGGATGAGTGTGCCACCCTGGTGCACGTTGAGCATCTGTGCGCCACGACAGATGCCGAGAAAGGGGAGCTCGCGGTCAATGGCAGCGCTCAGCAGCGCATCCTCGAGGTTGTCGCGGTCGACCTTGGGAGCGTCGGTGGTCGGATGCGCGCTCTGCCCGTAGCGCGCCGGGTCGACGTCTTCCCCACCACAGATGATCAACCCATCGAGCCCGTCGAGCACACGATGTGCACTTGCGAGGTCGAAGGGTTGCGGTGGTATCAACACAGCGATTCCCCCCGCACGCGACACCGCGTCGAAGTAGACGCGCGGAAGAAATGCGGCCTCAACGTCCCACACACCCGACTTCGCCTGTCGCAGGTACGTCGTGAGGCCGATGATCGGGCGGTCGCCGAGCGCCTCGACGTTAGAGACGTTCGAAGCCACGGAATCTCTCCCAATCGGTAATGGCCGAGTCGAAGGCCGCAAGTTCGACGCGCGCGTTGTTCAGGTAGTGATCGACCACGTCGTCGCCGAACGCCGAGCGAGCGAG
>RFQD01000186.1 GCA_009925875.1 Microbacteriaceae bacterium
CTAACCAAGCTGGATGTGCTGACCGGCCTCGCCGAAATCCCCGTGTGTGTCGCGTATGACGTTGACGGCACCCGGTTTGACGAGATGCCGGTCAACCAGTCCGACTTTCACCACGCGAAGCCCATTTACGAGATGTTCCCCGGCTGGACCGAAGACATCACGAGCGCGCGATCGTTTGACGACTTGCCGGCGAATGCACAGCGCTACGTTCGTGCACTGGAGTCCATGAGCGGCGCACGTTTCTCCGCCATCGGCGTGGGTCCTGCTCGCGACGCCATTGTGGTGTTGCACGACCTGGTCTAATCGAGACTTTTACGTGCGTCATGAGTTTCCCGGGTTAGCGCGTCACTTAGACAAATCTTTACTGACTCCGATGTGTCTCTGCGACATTTGAGGGGTCTTCCTGAATAACGTGCTTCCTACAGTGAAGGCATGAATTACTCAACGAAAGTTCTTGTGTCCGCGTTCGCTGCGGGTGTCGTCTGCGTGGGTGTGACTTCCGCTCCCGCTTTTGCGGACACGACCAGCGCAAACGGAATCGTGACGAGCTCCCTGTCGAGTCTGGGAATCACCATTGACGAGCCCGCTCTGATGGATGATTTGACATCGTCCGTGCAGTCGGCGCTCGATTCCGGGGTTGTTGACCCAACTATTGAGCCGGTCCCGGATGCCACGGCGGCACCATCGGTTGAACCCACCGGTGAACCGACGTCAGAACCGATAACGAATCCGGAATCCACCTCGGCCCCGCACGACAACGGGCTGCACCTCGGGCACCTGCACGAGCAATTTGACCTGTGGGCCATGGCCTCGCCTCTCTGGAATGCCGCGTTCGAGAGTATCCGCGTGGATTTTGATGTGTGCGTTGCCGTTGCCGATCCGACGATTGATTGTTCGGCGCGAACGTTGACAGCTTTGCAAGTGGCTCACGCCGATGTGCTGACGAGTTCCTACGACGAATTGGTTTCCGGAATCGCTGCCCTTCCGGCGGAACAACAAGCCTTTGCGCAGGGTTATCTCGACCGTCAGTTGGAACACGCTCAAAGGCGACTGAATCACGCCCTCGAAGAGTACGCAACGAATCCTGACGGCTCTCCGATTCCGCTGACACCAGACATTCTGAGCAACATCAATGCCGAAATTGTGAGCCTCGGTGGGCATCGACGGGATCGCGCTGATCATGCAGTGGCGGATGACCCGGAGACGCAGGACAGCGGCGAAGAAACGGGCGCGGGTGATGCCGACGACGATGCAATGGATGAGACGGTGACGGACGGGGCGCAGAGCACACCGAGTGCGCCCCTCGAGCGCGCAGGCGACTCAACAAAACGGGGATCGGGCTCGAATAAGACCTCGGACCCAGCCGGACAGTCAAGCAAAAAGACGCACGGGGACGACTGATGGCGACGTCGAGACAACGCAGGGACCGTGCGGTCCTGGGTGCGATTGTGGTTGCAGTGACGACGCTGACATCGATGACCCTTGTTGGATGCGCGCCCACGGTCGACAGTCGAGCGGACTACATCATGTCGCGGCCGTTGCCCTCCGATGTGACGGCCAAGGGGGTAGTCCTGGCGGCCATACTGCTCGCATCCGGCGATATCGACAATGCTGTGGGAAACGGGCTGGTTACCCCGGCCGAAGTCGACACGGCGAAGACCGCCATCGAGGAGCATCTTTTGGAGTACTGGACGCAGCGAGCCGAAAAAGAAGCTGTGCGCTGACGACACAAACCTGTTTCCACATGCAGGACACGTGGCTCGTGCGCCCCCGCAGGCGTGCGAGCCACCTGCTATTCGGTAGTCTCATTCGCATGAGTGACGCAATGTCGGATTCGCACATGGACGAGTCCGTTCGCGCCGACTTGGCGAGCATACGCCAGAGCATCGACAACATTGACGCAGCACTCATCAACTTGTTGGCCGAGCGATTCAAGTTCACGCAAAAAGTCGGCGAGTTGAAAGCGGCGCACGGACTCAGTCCGTCCGACCCGGAACGAGAAGCTCGTCAGGTCGCTCGACTGCGGGCGCTCGCCGAAGAAGCAGACCTTGATCCCGCTTTTGCTGAAAAATGGTTCAACTTTGTCGTGTCGGAGGTCATTCGTCACCACGTCCGCATCGCGGAAGAAGGCTAGGGTCACATCATGAAAAAACTCGGTGTCATTGTAGGTTTGGTCGGCGTTGCGATCGTCGGCATCTCGACTCCGGCTCTGGCGAGTCCGACCGACGTCAGCTCAAGCATGACCATCGACCACTCAACCTTTACGTCTGGTGAGTTGAACCCACAGAGCGTGACAATCTCGTTTCCGCTCGTGACCACGCCGACGCCCGATCGCTTCTATATTGATTTACCCGAGGGGTTTGTCTTTACGGCGTCGGACCAGATCGGATTGATGCCTCAGTCGTATGATCCGGCGACCGGAATGTGCGGGACAGTGGATACCGGCGTGACAGTCCCGCTCCTCACATCTGGCTCCTAAACGTGCTCGACTGGTGGAGCCGCTTTCCCGTTCGAGTTCGTCATACAGGGAGCGGTTCCCAGCCAGAACTATGTGATTCATCTGGCGGCGAACTCTTTCCGCGCCATGACGACGACCACAGATGTTGTTGACTCCATCAAAATTTCGGTGGCCTTCTCGACCCCGCCACCGCTGACAATCGACGACTTCGGTTACATTT
Organism: Microbacteriaceae bacterium; assembly: GCA_009925875.1. Taxonomy (GTDB): domain Bacteria; phylum Actinomycetota; class Actinomycetes; order Actinomycetales; family Microbacteriaceae; genus RFQD01. Next base: position 2,679 of record RFQD01000186.1, read on the forward strand.
CCGTGACGACGTTGGGCAAACTCGCCAACACGGGAATTGATACGTTCGCTATCGTGGCCGCCGGTGGGCTCACCGTGTTGTGTGGCTTCGCAGTTCTGGCATTCGCGGCATTTCGTCGACGGGCGAGAACCTAGGCGACTCAGGGACTAACCGAAGTACTTCGGCAACGTCTCTGCACTGCGCTGAGCTATCTCGGTCACGGGGATGCGGAAAAGGCCCTGCACGTCAAGCTCAGCTTCTACACCTTTGCGATCGGTTACTCCGATTCGCAGAACGGGGTAACCGCGCGCCTCGCACAGACCAACGAACTTGACGTCGTCGACGCGATCGACCGACACGATAACGCGACCGGTTGATTCGCTGAACAATGCGGTTGCGGCGTCAACTCCGTCGCGTTCAAGGATGTCGTCGAGGTACACGCGAGCGCCGACGCCAAAGCGGGTTACCGCCTCGGCGAGCGCCTGTGCCAAGCCACCATCGGAGAGATCGTGAGCACTCGTGACAAGGCCTTCTAACGCCGCACCGTGTAAAAGACTTCCGAGG
>RFQD01000187.1 GCA_009925875.1 Microbacteriaceae bacterium
TGTGCGTCACAATCACGATCGTGACCTCGTCCGCGAGTTCGATGATCGTCTCTTCGATGCGGCGCGTCGATGTCGGGTCCAAGGCGGAGCACGGTTCATCCATCAACAACACCCGCGGTTGCACCGCAAGGGATCGTGCAATGCACATGCGCTGTTGCTGACCACCCGACAGTCCACCGCCGGGTTGACGCAGGCGATCCTTCACCTCGCGCCAGAGACCCGCCTTGGTCAGACACTCCTCAACGATCTGTTCCTTGAGCGCCTTGTCGACTCGCTGACCGGTCAACATGAGCCCCGAGAGCACGTTGTCGGCGATGCTCATCGCCGGAAACGGGTTGGGTTTCTGGAACACCATGCCGATGTTGCGGCGAGCATCCGTGATGCGACGACTCGGGTCGTAAATGTCGTGCCCGTCGAGCAAAACCTCGCCACCGAATTGCGCCCCGGGGACGAGTTCGTGCATACGGTTGAGGGTGCGCAAGAACGTGCTCTTGCCGCATCCAGACGGGCCAATGAGTGCCGTAACCTGACCGGCAGGCATCGACAGCGACACGCGCTCTAGCACCTTGTGCGAACCGAACCACGCCGAGACATCGCGCGCCTCGAGGGCAGCGGTCGCCTTCGTCTCAGCGCCAAACGCCGTGACTTTCGCCTTTTTCGCCTTGGGTGCGGGGGGCGCCTTGTCGTTCATGAGTGTTCCTTGAGGTAAGAGCGAAAACTAGATCAGGTTGGGCAGGAGGTAGGTCAGTTGGAACCCGGTGGCAATTCCCAGTGCCAAAACTACCGGCACACCCACCACCCAGGTTTGCATCGGGCCCCAGAATCGGTAGCTGAACCAGAGCACCACCATGATGAAGCCGAGGCAGACAAATTCGAGGGCGAGAACAGCCCAGGCAGCCGGGTCACCCATCAACGGCAACTCGGCCTCGGCGAGGGATTCGTACGAGAACATTTGCACGGGAGTGTCTTTCGTTTCGCCGCTCAGGGTTGCGTCGACGCGCACGACCGACTGCGGAATGAGCGGGAAACCCGACGCCGACACCAGTGTGAGCCGTCCACCTGTGGTGAGTTCGGGAGGGAGCGGGTCGCCGGTGTACCGCACATCCGTGACCACATAAGCCGACGTGCCCTGACCGGTGATGGTCGTAATCTTGTCGCCCTTTTTGAGCGCGGATATCTGCTGAAATGGGCCGCCGTAGGTGGTTTGACGTCCGTAAATGACGCTCGTCCCCTCCTGGCCGGGTAACGGTGTGTCGCGTCGGTGGCCAGGGCCGGAGGTCAAGGCGTTGGACGTCGTGCCCTCTACGACGATCACGTCGAGGTTGATTTTTGGAATCGAAAGCATGGCCACGGGCGTGCCTTGCGCGAGGAGTTTGTCTCCCTGCGTGACCTGACCCACCGGAGCCGACGCGTTGGCGAGCTGGTAACGAAAATCGTCGTGCATGACTTGTTGCTGCTTGATGAAGTACACACCGGAGATGAGCACGATCTGCAACAGGAAACCAATGATGAGCACACCGAGCGTCAGCAAGGCCAGACCGCCGAGGCTCAGCCGAGCCGATTCGTCGAGCTTGGGAAGAGATTGCGAGGCCGGCCGGCTATCGTGTGCGAGCGGTGGCGGCGTGATTTGGTCGATGCTCGTGATAACCGAACCAGACGATCGGCCGCCTGTGGAACCGCTTCGGGATGCGGCGAAGCGCAGTCGCAGACTGTCGGCAACGCGCTCATGCCACCTCGCACCGCCAGGCCGACGAGTCGGCGTGCGGGGGTTCAGATCGCTGGGGTTCACGGCATTTTCTCCGGAGGGCCACGTCCATCTGTGTGATGCATGGCGGAGGGATGTCTTTGATGATACGGGCGTTCTGCCCGCGAGATGGTGCCAGTGTGGTTCAGGCGCCGCCCGAAGTTTCCTCCGAGCGGCGCCTGCGCCAGCTGTTGTTACATGTTGGTCAGAAGACCCTGGGTTGCGTTAGCGTCCCGAGGTCACCTTGACCGTCTTGACCAGCGTGAGCGGTGCGTACACGCCATCACCCGAGTAGTCGAGGATGAGGTACACAGTCTTGCCCGCGGTAGGTACGGTGCCGAGCCACGACCATGCGGCCGCCTGCGTCAGCGTGAGGGTAGCAGCACCCGCGACACCCGTCGTGGCAACCGGAGCAAGAGTTGCCCCCGTCACCGAGATCTCGCGCGAGCGGTCGGTTGCACTGGCACCGATGAACACGCGGACCGAGCCAGAAGGCTTGACCGTTGCTCCGGTGGGTGCGGTCGCGGTGAGTGTCACCTTCGGTGCCACGGTGTACTTGAACACCTTGACCGCGGTGCCAGCCGACGTGATGTCGACTGCGTCGCCACCTTGCGTAGCCGACACCGTGAAGGTGTTGGCCGTGCCACCAGTGCGAACCCAGTACTCGGTGCCCGCCGTGATGCCACCCGGCAGGGTGGTACCCGTGAAGGACACCTTGTCGCCTGCGGTCAGTCCGTGACCGGTGAGCGTGACAGTCTCCGTACCCGTGTTGATCGTGGCGGCTGCGGCGGTGACCTGCGTCCACTGGGCTGCGTTAGCAAGCGCCGGAGCGGTGCCAGCCACGAAGCCGTTGGGTGCAGCAGGAAGGGTTGCAGCGAGTGCCGGCGTCAGCTTGGGCACCGAAACAACGGCGTTAGCCGAGTTCGCTGCGGTCAGCGATCCGTCGGTGGAAACGTAACGCACGTACATCGTCATCGACGCTGTCGTCTGCGTGTAGTTCAACACCTCGGCGGTCTCACCCTCCGACAGCGTGCCCGACGCAAGCGGCGTCGTGTTGCTGAGCGAGTAGGTGCCCGAACCGTCGGCCGTTGCCACGATACCCGCGCCACCCGAGGTGGCCGCCAGGGTGAAGGTGTCCGCCGTCGGAGCCGTCGCTACGAAGTAGGACGTTCCCTCGACGAAGCCCGTCGGCAGGGTGCCGGTGAGCTCTACGCGGTTACCCACGGCGAGGCCGTGTCCTGCCTTGGTGAACACGGTGATGCCGTTCTGCTTGGTGACAACACACTGGGTTCCCGCAGTGGCGGTGGTCGTGATGACCGCGCCTCCGGACGACGCCGACACCTTGAACGCGGTGGTCGTGAGACCCGTTGCGCTCACGTAGTACAGCGTTCCCA
>RFQD01000188.1 GCA_009925875.1 Microbacteriaceae bacterium
GGGAGGTCACGCGAGATTGTCATGCCGGCACCGGGTTCGACCAGCACGATTGACATGCCCGTGTGGCGTGGCTCGGCTTTGGGGTCGGTCTTCACCAGGAGTGCGATGAGGCCGGAGTGACGTGCGTTCGAAATCCATGTCTTCGAGCCGTTGATGACGAGGTCGTCACCGTCGGCCCGCGCCACCGTGGTGATGGCTTGCAAGTCGCTTCCGCCGCCGGGTTCGGTGAGCGCCATCGTGGCGCGCAGTTCGCCGGTGGCCATGGCGGGCAGATACTTACTCTTCTGCTCGTCGGTGCCGAACATCGTCAGCAGTTTGGCGACGACCGTGTGGCCGCCCATGGCGCCCGAGAGGCTCATCCACCCACGTGCCAATTCTTCGGTGACCGCCACGTAGGCGGGCATTGAAATGGGAAGGCCGTCGTATTCCTCGGGGACGGCAAGCCCGAAGATGCCCATTTCTTTCATCTGATTGATCCACGCGGCGGGGTATTCGTTCGCGTGTTCCACCTCGTTGACGGTGGGCTTCACATCCCGGTCAATAAACGCTCGGACGGTATCAACGAGCATTTGCTCTTCATCGGAGAGGCTGTACGAGCTGGAGTTCGAGGACATAAATGCATAATATATCGTGCAGAACTTCTCCGGCAAGGAGAGCCACCTCCGCATATTATGTAGACACTGCTTGTGCCGGAAATTTCTTGCCGGATGCGCACTGCCAGACGAGGAGACACCGCCGGTATGAATGCTCAGCTTCGACCGATTCGCGTTCAACTCGGCGATGAGGCGGCGGCCTACCTGCGCGACCAGATCACCTCGGGCAACTTGCCCGCCGGAGCTCCGGTTCGCCCCGAAACAATCGCTGAGGAACTCGGCATCTCAACGACGCCCGCGCGCGAGGCACTCCAGGCCCTTCGTGCCGAAGGCTTTCTCGACCTTGCTCCCCGCCGTGGCTTCACGGTGGCGCGCATCGACGGCAACGACGTGCGGGACATGTTCCTCGTGCAGGCCATGGTCGCCGGCGAGCTCGCTGCGCGGGCCGCGGTCAACGCGACTCCCGACGTGGTTGCCCGCATGCAAGAGATTCACGACGACCTGATTGCAGCAGCGAAGCGGGATGACCTTGCTCAACTCGAAGAGCTCAATCACGCCTTCCACCGCGAGATCAACCTCGCCGCCGGAGCACCCCGTCTCGCCTGGGTCATCAAGCTCGTGTCGCGCTACGCACCGAGTCGCTTCTACGCGTCGATTAACGGGTGGCCCGAAACCACCGTGCACGACCACAACGGATTGCTCTCTGCTATCGCCGCCGGCAACGCGGAGCTCGCCCGCACCGAGATGGTCGAGCACGTGCGCCGCGCGGGTGAGCAACTCGCCCGTCACGTCGACGCGCGCATCGCGGCTCAGGGGTAGCGCCGGAAGCACTTCGGCGCGACCAGCTTGCACTCGCGCATCCGCGAAATATAATATATTCTTGTTGCGGTTCGACCTCAGGTCGCGACCCTAAAGTTAAGGATTCCGCCGATGAAAATCGTTGTGCTGATGAAGCAGGTGCCCGACACGTGGGGCGAACGCAAGCTCGATCTGTCGACCGGCTGGGCCGATCGTTCGGGTGACAACGTCATCGACGAAATCAACGAACGCGCGCTCGAAGTCGCGCTGACCATCGCCGATGCCGACAAGACGTCCGAGGTGATTGTCGTCACGATGGCTCCCGGTGATGTGAGCGAGTCGCTCAAGAAGGCACTAGCGATGGGATGCGCATCCGCCGTGCACATCGTCGACGACCAACTTGCCGGAGCCGACGTGGCACTGACCGCCGCGGCTCTGGCTGCTGCCGTGCGCGAACTGGGCGCCGACCTCGTGGTCGCCGGCAACGAATCGACCGACGGTCGCGGAGGCGTGGTGCCCGCGATGATCGCGGAACACCTCGGCCTCCCCCACCTGGGTCAACTTGGGCAGATTGATGTTTCGGGTTCCACCGTGTCGGGCGTGCGTCAACTAGACGAGGGCACGCAACGCGTTCACGCCGAACTGCCGGCCGTCATCTCGGTCAACGAGAGCAATCCCGACGCACGCTTCCCGAGCTTCAAGGGCATCATGGGCGCGAAGAAGAAGCCGGTCGAGACACGCACACTTGCCGACCTGGGCGTGAATGCCCTGGGCGCCAAAACGATGGTTTCATCAACCGTTGCTCGCCCACCGCGTTCGGCGGGAACCAAGGTTGTCGACGACGGCACCGCCGCCACGCAGCTGGCCGACTTCCTCGTCTCGAGCCGGCTGGTCTAGCGGGAATTTCAAGGAGAAATCATGTCGAACGTTCTCGCCTTCGTTGAGCTGACCGCCGCGGGCACCCCCGCCGGCACCACGCCCTCGCTTCTCTCCGCAGCGACAAAGATCGGCACGCCCGTTGCCGTGATCGTCGTTGCACCCGGGGCCGCAGGAAACCTGCCCGCCACGCTCGGTGAACTCGGAGCCGCGCACGTCGTCGTTGCCGAATCAACCGACGCCAACTCCGTGCTCGTCGCCCCCGCCGTCGCGGCCCTCGAAGCTGCCATTGCTGAACAGAAGCCATCCGCCGTTCTGCTTCCCAACACCGCGGACGGTCGCGAGATTGCCGGACGCCTGGCTGTGCGCACGGGTTCCAGCGTGCTCGTTGACGCGGTCGACGTTGCAGCGAAAGGCAGCGACATCATCACCACCCACTCGGTGTTCGGAGGCAGCTACACCACCGAATCGAGCACAACCGGTGGCCTCGTCATCGCCACGGTTCGTCAGGGTTCGCCCGAGGGTCGCAAGCCCACGGCCAAGCCCGGTGTCACCACCGTCTCCGTTGACGTTTCGAGCACACGTGCCGGAGTGATCGACTCGGTTGAGGTGCAGTCCTCGGAGTCCTCGCGTCCCGACCTTCGTGCTGCGGAGCGCGTCGTCTCGGGCGGTCGCGGACTCGGCTCGGAAGAGAAATTCGTTCTCGTCGAGCAGCTTGCAGATACGCTCGGGGCCGCCGTGGGCGCATCCCGGGCCGCCGTCGATGCTGGGTTCATCGGCCAAACACACCAGGTGGGCCAGACCGGTGTGACCGTCTCGCCCCAGCTCTACGTGGCCCTCGGCATTTCGGGTG
>RFQD01000189.1 GCA_009925875.1 Microbacteriaceae bacterium
TCCGGACCTGGTCACCGCGGCCACGACGATAGAAAATCTTCCGGGCCTGCTGCAACAGGCAATGGACACCAGCACGGATGCGTCATTGGACGAAGCCCTCTCGGGATTGAAAACCCAAGTGGACACGCTGACCGCGACGAACGTGCCGGATCTGCAGAAGTTGGCGTCGGCGGGTGCTTCGCTAGCGGCTCGATGTGCAGTGTTCGGAGTGACACCCGATCTGACTCTCCCGGGAATGTAATTCGAGGGTCTGGTCGCGGGTTCGGCGGTCATTTTCGCCCTGAGAGAAAAATGCCCCTTTTCTGCTTCATGTGTCGAGAGTTGTCGATAGGCTCTTCTCACGTTCACGAAGGACAGTGTCAAGTACCTAGCTAGCTGTCTAGCAACCCACATCTCATCGAGTCGGGTGCTCTAGGGGAAGAACCGGCTCATGCGAAGTGCATGGGCAAGTCGGTGGGCCGGCTTGCTTTCCTACTTGTGTGGAAAGCAAGCCCCCCGCTTTGACCGGGCATCCGTGCCGGCGGAAAGGGGTCGAGCAGTAGTGCAGGCGATCTACGTCGAAGGATTCGACAATCTCGAGATGAATGTCCGACATCACGAAAATCAACTCGAGGGTTATCGTCAGGAGTCGTTGCGCCGGTGGACTGCGGACGAGCTCGCTGCCGTCTCCGTCGGTGCGCTTCCGGGGTGGCAGGCGTGGATGTGTCGTCGGCATCGCGGCTGGCTCGCCGACGCGTGGCGTGTCCAGCTCTCGGGGCGACACGCGAGCGTGCTGATGCTGTCCAACCGCCTAGGTGCGTGGCGCGTGTGTGCGTGCGGGCTACTCGTCGATGCCCCCGATCGCGCGACGGAAGCAGAATCGCGTGAGAACAATGACGATATTTTGCCCGATACAGGCGACGACGACACGCGTCCGCTGGGCGATCCGTGGTCGATCGTCTCTGCATTCCTGGCCGAAAGATTCTCTCGAATCGAAGGCTGGGGCTATGTCGAGAGATCGGATGAGGAGCGAGCAGCCATTCGGGCATCGTTCCGCGCAGCTCCCGGACATCGGGTCATTGGTGGGACTCTCACGAGTGGAGACCTCGTCATCTCGGTGTTTTCCTACCTGGTTCCAGCATCTCAAGCGAGTCGTTCACGCTCAGAGCGAACATCCCGGATTCGTGTTCATGACACGCCGAAAGACGGGGCATAAAAGACCCTCAATGTCGGTTGTGGAGAGTAGCCTTTCGGAACACTCGAGACCGGTCGAGACAGTACGCGCACGTGGGAGCCAGCTCCCAGGGGAAGCAATTCCCTACCCGAGAAATCGTCTGATCAGCGGTCTCCCAATCCTCTTCGAAAACAGCCCACCGTTTTCGATTCCCTTTCGCGACCCTGGGGAGGAACCATGCCTTCGCACCACAACCTGTACCCACAATTCAAAACCCTGAAACGACCCGTCTCGCTCCGGCTCGGAACTCCTGCCACCCCGCCTTCCGGCGGCACCGCCGAGACGGACTTTGAACTCGATGCACCGGGAATTGACTTTGGCGAGGACACCGCCCGAATCGTCGAGACCGTGGTCACGACGCTCCTCACCCCGAACAACCTTTCTGATGGATCACCTGACGCGAGTGACGAGATGGAGAACAACTGATGGATGACGAAGAAGCCCCACCAAGCGATGATGAATTGTGGGCGCGAGCCAATGACCTCAACGTTTCTGCGGCGTTACGTGCCGATGCGTGGCATTACTTGGCGCAGCGCAAATGGTTCAACAACGAATACAACGAATGCATCTCATTCGGTGAGATGTCGGAGAAGTGTTGGCGTGAAGCCGGATTCACGGAAAACGAGGGCGAGGCCGCGTACTGGCAGGGACGAGCCAACCTGCGTCTGGATCAACCCCAGAAGGCGCTCGAGTGCTTCGAGCGCGCCGCGGAACGTCACCACGACATTGGAAACGACCGCCTGATGGCCGACGCGCTCTGTGGCGCGGCGGAGTGCCATCAGCAGATGAGCAACACCGACGAAGCCTTGGTTGTGTACGAGTCGGCGTGGCGTTTCTATCAAGCCGGTGACTACTTCTGGCTTGCCGGGGATTGCCGACTCCAAATGGGCGAGATGCGCGGTTCCCGCGGCGAGGTTTCCGAGGCGCTGACCGATTTTGCGATGGCTCGGAGTCTCTTCGAAAAATGTGAAAATTCGACGAGTGCGCATCGGGCGGCGGACCGGATGGCCTCCGCACACATCGAGATGGAGCAGCTCGACGACGCGCTTCGGCTCCTTCGCGAAAATGTCGACCTTGCGGTTTTTCTGGACATCCCTCACGTTCTGGCGCATTCGCAGTATCGACTGGGGTGGACGTTGGTCATCGCCGAAGAATATCCGGAGGCTCTCTACTGGCTCGACCTGGCTCGAAACTTTTACGCGGAGCCGGGAAATTCCGACCACTTCAAAGCGGAGGTTGACACGCACCGTTTGGATGCCCTGAAAGCTCTCGGGAGATCTCATGAGGCGCAAGCCGTTGCGCGCGGACTGCGCGCCTATTGGCGCAGTGTCGGCAATTACGCCCGGCTATGTGTCGTTGATGCAAACGACGCCTACGATTTGGCGCTGAACAAGAATTTCGATGAAGCACGCAGTCTGGTGATGTCCGCCTCGCGACGAGCCGCAGCCGAATGTAACGATTGGGTTGAGCGCGTCACTCGGCTCACACATGCCGAAATCGAAGTGATGTCGGGGCATCCGGAGAATGCCCGAGACGCACTCAAGAGCGACCTGGCCGAGCAATGGGGAGACTCGATTCATAATCGCGCGCGACACCTCTTGGTGCTGGCGTCGGTTGCGCAATCGGAGAGCCGGCCCAACGAAGCGCGGGGCATCGCGGAACAAGTGATTGAGCTCGTGAATGACACGATTCTGTGGGGTATTCAGGGTCAGGCGTATGAGATTCTCGCCAACCTTGCGCGCAGCGAGGGCGACCACGCTCGTGCACGAGAGATGCAATCCAATGCTGTCGCATTGTTCCTCTCTGCCGGTCAAGTTTCCCGCGCCAATGAACTCGCCCGCACGCTATTGCCGTCGACCGTTCCCACGGTTCGCTCCGGCGAATGGCAATCGATCAGCGTGTCGGAT
>RFQD01000190.1 GCA_009925875.1 Microbacteriaceae bacterium
GCGACTCCACGACCTTTTCTGGTCGAACGCCGCACAACTGGTTCAATCCGTTGGAAACCGAAAGCCAAGTTCTCTGGGTCATTTCGCCACCACTGCCGCCCGTTGATCGGTGACGACCGCCGAACACGGCAAGCCCATGACAAAACAAAAACCGCCCGGAAGAGGGCGATATTTTGATTTGTCGGGCTGACAGGATTTGAACCTGCGACCCCTTGACCCCCAGTCAAGTGCGCTACCAAGCTGCGCCACAGCCCGTGGCATGTGCGCTTCGGCACCCGTAAATCCTAGCGCGAATGCGAGGCCAGGATTTCACGCAGTGCCGGCCATGACGCGGCGAAACCGGGATGCAATTCTCGCGCATCCACGTCGTCGACGGCCACCCACGCCAAAGCAAGACTCTCGCCATCGTTCATCGACGGCTCAAAGTGATCGTGCGCCTCAACGATGACGGTCGTGTAGGTCCACTCGCCTTCCACCACAGGAATCGTCACGACAAATTCGTGCAGAACTGTGACACGCTCTTCGGGCACACCGGCCTCTTCGTGCGCCTCTCGCAGAGCACCCACCACAGCCGACTCACCCTGTCGTCGAGCACCACCAGGAATCCCCCACGTGCCACCGTTGTGACTCCACTGCGCCCGGTGCTGCAACAGGATTCCGTGCTGCCGATGCCACACCAGCAGACCGGCGGCCCCAAACGCGCCCCAATACTTGTTGCCGGATGCGCTGTAGACCCACGCATCCCCGGGATCGCGAAGGTGACCTGGAGGGAGGGGTGGCGGCACCGGATTATCGGCGGACCAACCCTCGGGTGACCTGTCCTTCGGCGTTTGCGTCATTATTTGCGCGCCCGCTTCTCGCGCACGCGCATGTTGACGTTCACGGGTGTGCCTTCGAAACCGAAAACTTCGCGCAAACGACGTTGAATGAATCGGCGGTAGCCGGCATCAAGAAAGCCCGTCGTGAAGAGCACGAACGTGGGAGGTCTTGTCGACGCCTGCGTGCCAAAAAGAATGCGAGGTTGTTTGCCGCCACGAACGGGGTGTGGATGCGCCGCCGTGAGTTCGGCCAAGAACGCGTTGAACTTGCCGGTGGGAACGCGAGTGTCCCACGATTCGAGCGCTACTTCGAGCGCAGGCACGAGTTTCTCGAGGTGGCGTCCTGTACGGGCCGAGATGTTCACTCGCGGCGCCCACGCCACGTGTGCCAAATCTTGTTCGATTTCGCGTTCGAGGTAGCGGCGGCGATCGTCGTCGAGCAGGTCCCACTTGTTGAACGCCAACACGAGCGCGCGACCGGATTCGAGTACGAGGTCGATGATGCGCACATCCTGCTCACTGAGGGTTTCACTCACATCGAGAACGACGACGGCAACCTCGGCCTTTTCGAGAGCCGCGCTCGTGCGCAGGGTGGCGTAGAAGTCAGCTCCGTGCTGGAGGTGCACGCGGCGACGAATACCGGCGGTGTCGACAAAGCGCCAGACTTTGCCACCGATCTCAACTTGCTCATCGACCGGGTCACGGGTCGTGCCCGACATCTCGTTGACCACGACGCGCTCTTCACCGGCAGCCTTGTTGAGCAGGCTCGACTTGCCCACATTCGGTCGCCCAATGATGGCGACGCGGCGGGGTCCGCCCACTTCTTGCTTGGCAACTGCCGAAACTTCGGGAAGAGCGCCCACGACGAGGTCGAGCAAATCGGCTACTCCTCGACCGTGCAACGCAGACACGGCGTACGGTTCACCCAACCCCAAGGACCACAACGCGGCGGCGTTGGGTTCTTGACGCATGTCATCGACCTTGTTTGCCACCAAATACACCGGGATTTTCGTTTTGCGCAGCAGTCGCACGACGTGCTCGTCAGTGGCCGTGGCACCCACGTTGGCATCGACCACGAACAACACGGCGTCGGCCAAATCGATGGCCACTTCCGCCTGAGCCGCGACGGAGGCGTTGATGCCTTTTGCATCAGGTTCCCATCCACCGGTATCGACGAGGGTGAAGTTGCGTTCGTTCCATTCCGACTTGTACGAAACGCGGTCGCGCGTCACGCCGGGAGTATCCTCAACCACCGCCTCGCGGCGACCCAGGATGCGGTTCACGAGAGCCGATTTGCCCACGTTCGGTCGCCCCACGACGGCGAGCACGGGCAATGCGGGAAGATACGTGATCTCGTCGGGATTCTCGGTGACCGCATCGAGAACGTCGAAGTCCTCCTCATCGAGGTCGTAGTCGTCGAGGCTTGCCCGAAGGGCCGCCGCACGAGCACGCGCGATGTCGTCGTCGAGATCGCGCACGATTTCGGAGAGCTGTTCAACTTCTCCCGGGACGTCGATGATGTCGTCGTCGGCGTCGCCAACGAGGTCCTGTGGGTCAGCCATCTGATGTTCCTGCCATGATGAGGCCGACAAGTGCGGCAATGGTCTCGTCATACGACAGGTGCGTCGAGTCGAGGGTGGTGACGCCATCGGCGGCAACCATGAATTCCGACACCTTCGCATCGGCGGAATCGCGCGCCTTGAGGGCTGCCGCCGTGAGCTCAGCGTTCGCCGTTTCCGTCGCCGGCGATTCTGCTGCCCGCCGCGCTGCGCGCGCCTCCTCAGATGCGGTCAACAGCACGCGGACCGGCGCGTGAGGAGCAACCACTGTCGTGATGTCGCGCCCCTCGACAATGATGCCGGGTCGGTCGGTCGTTGCCATGATGTGATGAAAAACCGCATTCACATGCGAGCGAACATCCGGGATGCGAGCCACTGTGCTCACCGCGGAGGTCACCTCGGCACTGCGGATTGCCTCACTCACGTCCATGTCACCCACATGAAAGGACACCGCGTCGGGGTCGGTCGCGCACGAGTAGTGAAACGAATCCAATGTGGCGACAATGTTGCTCTCGCTCGCGAGATCTGCCCCGCAGTGCAGCACGTGCCAGGTCACGGCGCGATAAGCCGCGCCCGTGTCGAGGTAGGCGAATCCCAGTTTTCGAGCGGCGGCCTTGCTCACGCTTGACTTTCCGCTTCCGGCCGGTCCATCCACGGCCACCACGAAGGCGCTCATCGGGCTACTCTCCATCCGCGTTGCTCCAAGTCCGTGACGAGTCGATCGACCGCTTCCGGCACCAC
>RFQD01000020.1 GCA_009925875.1 Microbacteriaceae bacterium
GACCGGGCGAATCGCTCCTATCTCTCATTGACCAGCTTCGAAGGCGGAATGGAAATCGAGCAGCTTGCCGTCGAAAAACCCGAGGCACTCGCCCGCGTCGAAGTGGATCCGTCGGTCGGCATCTCGCTCGAGAAGGCCAAGGAAATTGCCGTGGCGGCCAAATTCCCCGCCGACCTCGTCGACAAGGTTGCTCCGGTCTTCGTCAAGCTGTATGAGGTTTACACCGGTGAAGACGCCACACTCGTTGAGGTCAACCCGCTCGTGCTCACCGAAGAGGGCGACATAGTTGCTCTCGATGGCAAAGTGTCTCTCGACGAAAACGCCGCTTTCCGTCACCCCAATCACGAGGCACTCGAAGACAAGGCTGCTGCCGATCCGCTCGAGGCAAAAGCCAAGGCAATGGACCTCAACTACGTCAAGCTCGACGGACAGGTTGGCATCATCGGAAACGGTGCCGGATTGGTCATGAGCACGCTCGATGTTGTCGCCTATGCCGGAGAAAACCATGGTGGAGTAAAGCCCGCCAACTTCCTCGACATTGGTGGTGGAGCCTCTGCGGAAGTGATGGCTGCCGGACTCGATGTAATTCTCGGCGACCCGCAGGTCAAGAGCGTATTTGTCAACGTATTTGGTGGCATTACCGCGTGTGACGCGGTCGCCAACGGAATCGTGTCGGCACTCGAGATTTTGGGCGACGCCGCAACGAAACCACTCGTCGTGCGACTCGATGGAAATAACGTCGAAGAGGGGCGCCGCATCCTCACCGAAGCAAATCACCCACTCGTGACTCTCGCTGCCGGCATGGACGAAGGCGCCGACAAGGCCGCCGAGCTCGCGGCTCGATAAGACGACTGAGACAAGGATCACAGGAAACGCACATGTCAATCTTTCTGAACAAGGACTCCAAGGTCATCGTCCAGGGCATCACCGGTGGCGAAGGATCGAAGCACACCGCACGTATGCTCGCCGCGGGAACGCAGGTGGTGGGTGGTGTCAACGCGCGTAAGGCGGGCACCACCGTCACGCACGGCGATATCGAATTGCCCGTTTTCGCCACGGTGGCGGAGGCCATGGCGGCCACCGGCGCCGATGTGTCCATTGCGTTCGTTCCCCCGGCATTCTCCAAGGATGCCGCGGTGGAGGCCATCGACGCAGAGATCCCGTTGCTCGTCATCATCACCGAGGGCATCCCCGTGCAGGATTCCGCCGAGTTCTGGGCCTATGCCCAGCACAAGGGCAACAAGACCCGCATCATCGGCCCCAACTGCCCGGGAATCATCACGCCGGGAGAGTCACTCGTGGGCATCACGCCGGCGAATATCACCGGTAAGGGCCCCATTGGCTTGGTATCGAAGTCGGGAACGTTGACCTACCAGATGATGTTTGAGCTGCGCGACCTCGGATTCTCGACCGCCATTGGTATCGGTGGAGACCCGATTGTCGGCACCACACACATCGATGCTCTCGCTGCATTCCAGAATGACCCCGAGACAAAAGCCATCGTCATGATCGGTGAAATCGGTGGGGACGCCGAAGAGCGAGCTGCCGACTTTATCAAGGCAAACGTCACGAAGCCGGTCGTCGGATACGTCGCCGGCTTCACTGCACCGGAAGGTAAGACGATGGGTCACGCCGGCGCCATTGTCTCGGGTTCGGCGGGAACCGCACAGGCGAAAAAAGAAGCCCTGGAGGCCGCCGGAGTCAAGGTGGGCAAGACGCCCTCCGAGACTGCTCGCCTCATGCGCGAGGTACTTGCCAGCCTCTAGGCTGACGTCATGAGTGAAGAGCCGACCCCGCATCCGTTGGGTCGGCTCTTTCTTCTTAACCCGGACTCAATTCTTGGTCTCATGATGTTTAGCGTCGTCTTATCGGTTCAAGACGATCATGCTGCTCCGTTCGAATTGATCATCGTCTCCCTCGCCGGGGTTTTTGCGCTGTGGGTGGCACACGTGTTTGCGCACACGATTGCCGGTCACAGTGTGACCGAAGACCAGAACGTGTCCTTGGGTCACGCATTCCGCGCCAGCGTTCACGACGCGATGCCGATGTTTCTCTGGCCAGCTCCGAGCGCAATAGTCCTGCTCATTGCCCCCCTCACGGGTATGAGTACGACGGCCTCGGTCAACCTGTCGCTCGTGGTGATGTTTGCGACGCTCTTTTTGTTCGGTTACCTCGTCTTTCGGTACCGTCGTCGCAACGTTGCAACCCGCATCGCGGGAGGCCTCGCGACGGGCCTTGTTGGCGCGCTCGTCATTGTCGTGGAACTACTGGTGCGCTACCTTCACTGAGTCGCCCGAGAGGTGTCGTTGAGAAACTCCAGCACGGCGCTGACCCGGGCGTTCGCCCCGTCTTGCACTCCGAGGGCCGTGTAAATCGAACTCAGATGATTCACCACGGAATTCGGCGCGATTCCCAGTTCATCCGCGATGGCATGGTTGGAGAGACCACGAGCCACCAAGCGCAAAATTTCAAACTGACGACGAGTGAGTGATCCGACGGGAGTTCCCGCGCGCGCTCGGCTGCGATCCACCAGAACCGGGTCGATGACCGTGATTCCCTGAGCAGACTTTCGGATGACATCCACGAGTACATCAAGAGAGGTGCTCGACGTCTTCGACAAATAGCTCCAACCGTGCCGCTCGTTCTCAGATAGTCCCAGAACGAGCTCAATCATGTCTCGCCCGGACAGCAACACGATGCCCAAGTCGGGATTCGCTCGGCGCAACGAGACGCCCAGACCAATGCCGTTGCCATCTGCGAGTTCCACGTCGAGCAAGGCGACGTCGATGCTCCCTTGTTGAATCGCTTTCTTGGCCTCCGCGGAACCGGCGACGCACACATCAACCCGGAGTCCGGGCACCTGGGAAAGCGTCGACTCTAAGAGATCTCGGTAAAGAACGTGGTCTTCCACAATCGCCACACGCAGCGGGGTTGTCGCATCGGGCATGCGCCAATTATGGCGTTTCGGAGCGGAACGTGCGTGCTCGCAGCGCTCCTGCGTGGCAGGTGTTGTGGGAGCACGCACACCGGATACGGTGGAGACATGTCAACCTCTGTCGCTTCTTCTTCAACCCCTCATCGCGGACGCGCGTGGCTTTCCGGTTTGCTCATCACTCTGGCCGTCATCACGACGCCGACGGCCATTGTCGCCAACTGGGCCACGATGCAGACGACGGACACGCAATTGTTCGTCCAGACTTTGGGTCCCCTCGCCTCAAATCCCACCGTTCAGGCGGCAATTGTTGAGGAAGTCACCACGCAGATCAACGACGTTGTTGATGTGAATGAGGTGACATCGAGCATCATCGACGGCTTCGGAAGCGCGCTGGGATTGCCCTCCGAAGTCAAGAAAGCGCTGGGATTTGTGTCCGAGCCCATCGCATCCGGAGTGAAAGGGCTTATCGAGCAAGTCGTGACGGATTTTGTGAAGTCTCCCGCATTCGCCGATGCGTGGACACGCGTGCTCACCGTGACGCAAAAACAGGCGGTTGCCCTGTTGTCCGGTGACCCCAATTCAATGTTCACGCTCACGACGGACGGCACCCTGACGATGCCTCTCAAACCCATCATCGTGGAGATCAAGAAATCCCTCATCGATCAAGGCGTGCAAATCGCCAGCATCATTCCCGAAGTCGATAAGGACATCACCATTGGTCAAGTGCCCGAACTGGCCATGGCTCGCGTTATCTACCAAATCGGCACGGGCATCGGTATGTGGCTCCCGTGGATCACATTCCTTGCATTTGTTATCGGCATTGGGGTGGCTAACCGTCGCCCCCGAGCCTTGGTGGGCACCGGCTTCGCTCTGGTCGCGGTGATGGGAGTCATGCTCATCGGATTTGGCACGGGGTCGCTGTTCTTACCCGCGCTCGTTCAACCCCCCTTTGGTGCGGCCGCGGGCGTCGTCTTTGACGCAATCGTGCTTTATGCGCGCGACGTGGCCGGCGCCGTGCTCACGGCGGCAATCGTCATGATTTTGACCGGATGGGCGCTCAGCCCGTCCGCCGCCCGGGCTCGCGGATGGCTCGCCGGTCGGTTCGATGCGGCTCGGACCGGACTCGACCAGGTCGGCGCGACCATGGGCAAAGCGGGCCGGGTTTTGGGCACGCAGGTGAATCCGGTTCGCTGGCTCATCGTTGCCATCGGTGTCATCGCGGTGGCACTCATTCGCCCGTTGACTCCCGGCAGCGTTATCACGGGGTCGCTTCTCGTGCTCCTCGCGTTGACGGTGTTTGAGTTGCTGTGGCGCCGGTCATCCGGCGATGTGGCAACCGCGAAGGCAACCGCACAGGCAACCGCGAAGGCGTCGACCGGGTCGAAATCGTCAACCGGGTCAAAATCCACGTCAGCCGTCACAAAGGCCCCGGCGAAGAAGACCTCACGGTCCACTTCACGATCGAGTAGTACGACGTCACGGTAGCCCGCGCTTTTCGCCACCGTTTCCGTCGTTGATGCATCGCTGATGAGGCCCCATCGCGCTCTCGTGGTCGCCATGTCGGCGCTGGAGGCGATCATTGCCGTGGCAGTGGGTCTGGCAATTCCGTTGTTGCCGTTGACGGTCCTGTGGGTCACGCGATTCGACAACGGCCTCCCGTGGGACGTCTACTATCGTGCATCCGCTGACATTTGGCTTCTGGGGCACGGTGTCGACATGAAGGTGACCTTGGATGCGGCACTCGCGGCGTCGATTGGCGTGACGGGCGCGGACGTACCTTTCGAGGTGTCCATCGCGCCCCTCGCGTTTGCCCTCATCACGTCGTTGTTGGGAGTGCGGCTGGGTCGTCGCGCAATGGAGGCCGGTACCGCCTTCGCGGGTCTCTCGACCGCGATTATTACCTTCACGGTCGGTGCTGTTTTCGTGGCGCTGAGCGCGACCCACCCGAGTGTGTCTCCGTCGCCCTGGCAATCCGTGACCTTTCCGAGTGCGATTTTTGCACTCGGGGTCATGCTGGGCGCCCGGGGCGCCCGGGGTGATAGGAGCGATAGGGGCACGACCGACGATCGAGTGCGGTCGGCACAACGGACCCTCGTTTCGTGGGTTACGCGAGTTCCGGAGTCGGTGCGTGCGGTCGTTCGCATTAGTACACATGCCGGCGGTATCGCGACCGCCGGTGTGGTCACGGTGGCTGCCCTATTGCTGGCTGTCGCAATCGTGGGCAACTTTGGCACCGAAATCAGCCTGTACGAGGGACTGCAGGGTGGCGTTGCCGGGAGCCTTGCGATGACGGTCATCCAACTGCTGTTCATGCCGGTGTTCGTGGTGTGGACGGCCGCCTGGCTCGTGGGACCGGGCTTTGCAATCGGGGTCGGTTCGTCGGTCTCCCCCATGGGGTCGTTGCTCGGGCCGGTGCCGTCGTTTCCGATATTTGGGGCCCTTCCCGCCACGACCCTGAGCCTCGGCTTTCTGGGCTTGGCGGTTCCCATCGTCGCCGGTTTTGTGTCGGGATACGCGGCGCGTGGTCGCAGCGAAAGCGAGTTCGCGTTCGCCGATGTTCGCACGCGCCACCTTTTGCGACTGCTCACTCCCCTCGGTATCGGCCTCTGTGGGGGACTCATCATGAGTGCGGTGTCGTGGCTTGGCTCGGGCTCGGCCGGACCGGGGCGTCTGGCCGAGGTCGGACCTCACGGTCTGCTTGTGGGAGCGGTGTTTGCGCTGGAGTTGATTGTCGGATCGGCTCTGGGCATGGTGGCCCCCCGACCGCGCACGCGAACGTCAGTAGACTTGCGCTCGTGATCGACGTTCTTGTTTTGATCTCTGGAACGGGATCGAACTTGCGTGCGCTTCTGGATGCCGCCGCGCAAGCGGATTTTCCCGCGCGTATTGTCGCGGTTGGCAGTGACACGGATGCCCCGGGATTCGCGCACGCGCGTGAGTTCGGTATCCCCACGTTTGTGGTCAGCCCACCGGCGTTTGATTCGAGAGAGAGTTGGGGTGACGAGCTGCGATCCCTCGTTGCACTGTGGAATCCCGATCTGGTCGTGTGTGCCGGGTTCATGCGTATCCTTCCGGCGAATTTTGTTCGAGCATTCGCCCCGCACATCATTAATGTTCATCCCGCACTGCTGCCACTCTTTCCGGGTGCCCACGCAGTTCGGGACGCCCTCGCGGCGGGAGTTCACGAAACGGGCTCGACCGTGCATGTGGTGGATGAGGGCGTGGACACGGGGCCCATCATCGACCAGGTACGCGTTGCCGTGGACGCTCGTGACACCGAGGAGTCGTTACACGAGAAGATTAAGCAGATTGAACGTCCGTTGCTCGTTGACACCGTCGTTTCGATTGCCCATGGTCACATTGATTTGAAGGAGCTCGTCGCGCAATGAGCGGACCGCGTCACGATCCTTCTCTCTACAGTTCTCGGGATGTAGTGCCCGTGAAACGCGCCCTCATTTCGGTGAGTGACAAGACCGGCTTGTTGGACTTGGCTCGTGGACTCTCGCAGGCCGGGGTGGAGATTGTGTCGACGGGGTCGACCGCATCCACGATTCGCGACGCGGGGATCACGGTAGTCGACGTGAGCGAGGTGACCGGTTTTCCCGAGTCACTCGATGGTCGCGTTAAAACTCTCCATCCCGGTGTGCATGCTGGAATTTTGGCTGACCTGCGACTGGAATCGCACGAGCAACAACTCCGCGACCTCGACATTCAGCCGTTTGAGCTTGTCGTCGTGAACCTTTACCCATTTCGCGAAACGGTGGATTCGGGGGCGCCCGAAGCGGACGTGATTGAGCAAATCGACATTGGTGGACCCGCGCTCGTTCGAGCCTCGGCAAAGAACCATGCCAACGTGGCGATTGTGGTCGACCCAGACCGATATGCCGACATCATTGCGGCCGTTCGTGACGGCGGCACCAACCTCGGACAGCGAAAAATTCTGGCAGCCGCAGCCTTTGCACACACGGCGGCTTACGATTCGGCTGTGTCAGCGTGGTTCGGTCGCGACGAGAAATTCCCACCGGCGTTCACAATGTCGGCCACGCGTGAGTCGATTTTGCGTTATGGCGAAAACGCGCATCAAGAAGCCGCGCTGTACGCCGAACCGGGTGGGCGGGGTATCGCGCAGGCGCAACAACTCGGCGGCAAAGAGATGTCCTATAACAATTACGTGGATGCGGATGCCGCCGTTCGTGCCGCCTACGACTTCATCAACCCCGCCGTCGCGATCGTCAAGCACGCGAATCCGTGTGGTATCGCGGCCGGTCGTGACAAGGCAGTCGACCAGATTGCGTCGGCCCATCGTCTCGCTCATGAGTGTGATCCGGTCTCGGCTTTTGGCGGTGTTATCGCGGCGAACCGTATGGTGACACTCAAGATGGCGGAACAGGTGTCTGAGGTATTCACGGAGGTGCTGGTTGCACCGGGCTTTGAACCGGAAGCTCTCGCGTTACTGCGCCAAAAGAAGAACCTGCGCCTTCTGCAGTTGCCGGTCGATTTTGGACGTGCCCTCATTGAGGTTCGGCAGATTTCCGGCGGATTGTTAGTGCAGGATGCTGACCTGTTCGATCCGACGGCGGCCGTTGGTGCTCTCACGTCGTCGTGGCAGCTTGTTTCGGGTGAAGCGGCCGACGTCGAGACGTTGACTGACTTGGAGTTTGCGTGGAAGGCGTGCCGGTCAGTGAAGTCAAACGCCATTCTTCTGGCGCACAATGGAGCGTCCGTTGGCGTCGGAATGGGGCAGGTCAACCGGGTGGACAGCTGTCATCTTGCGGTGTCGCGGGCCGGGGCTCGTGCCGCCGGTTCCGTCGCGGCCTCGGACGCGTTCTTTCCCTTTGCCGACGGTTTGGACGTGCTGATTAGGGCCGGAGTGCGCGCCGTCGTTCAACCGGGTGGTTCGGTGCGAGATGATGAAGTGATTGCGGCTGCCCAGCGGGCCGGCATCACGATGTATTTCACCGGTCAACGCCACTTCTTCCACTGATTCGACGGTCGTGACGTCGCACCCCTGTTATGCCCGTACAAGAAATGAAGGAACCGAAATGACCCCTGTGCTTCGTCGACTGTTAGCCTCCGTGGTCGCGGCTTTCGTCGTGACTTTCATCACGATAGACGCCAACGGCCTCGCCTTCTTTATTGGTAATGGCTTCGATTTTTCGGTCGTGGTCTCCGCGACGACCTATTTCATGCCGTCCGTCGCGTTCCTGTTGTTGTTGACCGTTGTAGCCGGGATGCTGGGGTGGTACGCACATCGCCGCTGGTCGTGGTTGGTGGGTCTGGGTGCCGGTGTTGTGTCGGCATTCATCGGTGCCATCCTGACGGTGACATCGCAGGGCGGCTCGTTTGACGTATCTGTGTGGCAGCAGATCTTTGGCTCGTTCGTAGGCTTCAATCTCGTGTATGTCGTGGCCACGACCGTTGCCTCGGTCACGGCCGGCACGTGGGTCTATCGCCGCGTATTTGCGGCCCGACTGTCACGCGCACGTCGACGTATCGCCCTCGTGCGAGCGCCCGCCGCGTCACTCGCCGAGGGACTTGTCACGCACATCAAGCGCAAGAAGATTGACCTCGATGTCGCGAACGATCAGTGGGATGGCTACGTTTCCGCTCTCACGTCGAGCGGCTGGAACATCGTCGAGGTCGCACCACGTGATGAGCTCGCCGATTCGGTGTTTGTTGAAGACACCGTCGTGATGCTCGATGGACTCGCGGTCATCACGAACCCGGGCGCGGTTACGCGTAAGGCAGAGATTTTCGGAACGGAAGAAGCCGTTCGCGGTTTGGGTCTTCCCGTGGAACGCATTGTGGAGCCGGGCACGCTCGATGGGGGAGATGTGCTGAAGGTGGATCGCACGATTTACGTGGGAACCGGAGGGCGCACGAATGGCGAGGGCATCCGTCAATTTCGGGCTATTGCGACGCGCCTCGGCTTCACCGTCGTCGCGGTACCGGTCTCGAAGGCACTTCACTTGAAGTCAGCCGTCACCGCGTTGCCGGACGGCACGGTGATTGGACACCCCAAATTAGTGGATGCGGAGTCGATGTTCCCGCGTTTCCTCGCGGTGCCCGAACCCGAGGGGGTGGCCGTGGTCGTCCTTGAATCAGACACCCTGCTCATGTCGAGCTCGGCGCCCAAGTCCGCGGAATTGATTCGGTCGCTCGGCTACCGGGTGATCACGGTCGACATCAGCGAGTTTGAAAAGCTCGAGGGGTGCGTGACCTGTCTGAGCGTGCGGATTCGCTAAGGGTGGTTTGTCATTCGCCGCGCGTGAGAGAACTCACGGGCGGGAGCCGCGCAGTGCGAGCGGGAGCACGCCGAGGACTTCACCGTATTGAGTCAGTCCGGTCGGAACGAACCCGAGACGCTCAAAGAATCCACCCGGGCCCTGATTGCCGGGTTCCCAGAGCACGGTGAGCGACTCGAAGCCGCGGGCGGCCGCTTCGTCGGCGGTTGTGTGCACGGCGAACTCGCCCACACCGTGGCCTTGATGTTGCGCATCGACATTGATGCGCCACAGACAACTCACAAACTCGCGTTGTTGAGCGTCATGGTCGAAATGCGCGCGCACGTAGCCGACAACCTGAGTGTCTAACACGATGACGCGAGACCAGAAGTGTTCGGGCGAGGCAAGACCTTCTGCCAGTGAATACGACGGGGGTGCGATGAATTGTTCTTGCCCGGGTTTGAGGGAAAGCCCATTAACGGCCTGCGCATTTGTTCCGGAGAGCTCGACAACGTGAAGTGTTCCCATGTCGCTACGGTATCGAGACCCAGCGACGTGCACGTAACGGTTTCGTAAAAGATTGGGACAGGGTTGCCTGTCGTAAAGTGAGCGTTACGGGTCGTGCCGTCGCGCGCGAGAACGAGCGGAAGGAGCTTTCGGTGACGCAGAGCTCGGACATCCTGCCAGCGGAGACGCGCGTCCGGTCGTTTTTTCGGAGATTCTGGGCGCTCGGAGGCGCCCTTCTCTGCGCCATCGTGGGAGGCGTACTCGCGTTACTCGGTTGGGAGCTCGCCGCACGAATTGTCATCAGTGCGTTCGCGCTCCTCATCGCGGGTGTCGAATCGATAGATATGGTCAAGGCCCTGGCCCGCCGACGCTTCGGAATTGACATCTTGGCGGTGACAGCGATTGTCGCCACAGTTGTGGTGGGTGAGTACTGGGCGAGCCTCATCATCGTCATCATGTTCAGTGGCGGGGAGGCGCTCGAGGAGTTTGCGGAGAACCGTGCGAAAGCCGAACTCACGTCGTTGCTTGATCGCACGCCTCGGTTTGCGCACCGACAGGTTGGTGACGTCATCACGGATGTCGCGGTGGGGGACGTCCGCGTGGATGACGTCCTCCTCGTCAAACCCGGTGAGCAAGTTCCCGTTGATGGCCTGTTGCTTTCCGAAGCCGCCACTCTCGACGAATCGTCGCTGACCGGTGAGAGTCTGCCGGTGGAGCGGGCTGCGGGGGATTCCATCATTAGCGGCAGCGTAAATGGCGCTCTCGCTTTTCGCCTGCGCGTGACGGCGCGGGCAGAAGACAGCCAGTACCAACACATTGTTGCGCTTGTGGCGCAGGCAGCCGAGAGTAAAGCTCCCTTCGTTCGCATGGCGGATAGGTATGCCGTGCCGTTCACGATTGCCGCCTACGTGTTGGCTGTTGTCGGTTGGATACTCAGTGGCGAGCCGTCGCGGTTTGCCGAAGTTCTTGTGGTCGCAACTCCGTGCCCGCTCATCATCGCGGTGCCGGTGGCATTCTTGGCGGGCATGAGTCGATCTGCTCGGCACGGCATCATCGTGAAGAACGGTGGAACGCTCGAGAAACTGTCTCGGGTACGTACGGTGGCGTTTGACAAGACGGGGACGCTCACGCACGGCGAGCCAGTGGTCTCAGCAATCCTCCCTCGTGGGTCGTTCAGCGAAGACGCGTTGCTGCGCCTGGTGTCGGGTGCCGAGCAAACGTCGGCGCACACGCTGGCGCTGTCGCTGGTGACAACGGCGCGTTTTCGTGGAATCGAGTTGCCCGTTCCCACGTCGGTTGAGGAGACCACGGCACACGGGTTGACGGCACAGATTGACGGGCACACCGTGGTCGTGGGCAAGTTTGGTTTTGTGCTCGACGCCGCACCGGATGCTCAGCGTGTCGACCTGCGGGCGGGGGAACTCGCGGTCTATGTTGCGGTCGACGGCGTTTTTGCGGGGTCGGTCATTTTGCGGGATGAGTTACGCGACGACGCCCACGACACTTTGGCGAGACTCGCCCATCTTGGGATTCGGCACACCTTGATGCTCACGGGCGACGCGACTGCAACAGCGCAGCACGTTGCAACGGCTCTCGGTGTGACCGACGTCAAGGCGGAATGCCTGCCCGCAGACAAGGTTGCGGCGGTTGCCGCACTGACGGATCGGCCCGTGATGATGGTCGGTGACGGTGTCAACGATGCTCCCGTATTGGCGGCCGCCGACGTGGGCGTGGCCATGGGTGCCCGAGGTTCGACCGCGGCGAGCGAGTCGGCCGATGTTGTCATCATGCGGGATGAACTCTCGCGAGTTGCGCGGGCGATTGACATCGGGCAGGCCACCGTTCGTATCGCACGTCAGAGCATTTGGATTGGAATCGCCATCAGTTCGGCTCTCATGGTGCTCGCCGTGTTCGGCTGGATTCCGGCGATTCTTGGCGCCACGTTTCAGGAACTCATTGATCTCGTCACGATTCTCAACGCGCTACGAGCGCTCGGAAGTTTTCGTTTCCCACGAGGCCGCCCTCGCGTGTGACCGCGAGAACAGCGAGTGTGTCGGTCGCCACGGCGAGATCGAGCGCGCGTTGTCCTCCCGCGATGATGGCGGTTGCCCAGACGTCTGCCGTGACGATGTCGGATGCGACAACTGTGACTTGGCGAAAAATCGCCTCGTGCGCGGTTTCGGGGCGCGACCAGATGTGTTCGCCGCGCTCTGTGGTGCTCGACGTGGCCACAGCACACCAGTCGTCTGAGTGAGCCACAGCACTCAACATCGTGTTGTTGACTCCAGGGTCGACGATTCCGGTAATCCATTTTCCGGATTCGGGTGACCCGCTGACGAGCACGTCGCCTCCGCAGTTCAGCGAGAAATCGACAAAACCGTGCGCGCGCACAACGTCAGCGGCTGCGGCGATCGCCTCGGCTTTGATTGTTCCGTTGAGGTCGAGCACGCCATCCGGACGATGCGGAGTGAAGTCTCCGTGCGTGCGGGTGCGCCACTCGAGCGCGCGCGCGTAGGCGTCCCGCATCTCGGTCGACGCGGAGGCCAGAGGCAGTTCTCCGCGCGCAAGACGTGATATTTCACTGTCTTCACGGTAAAGGCTGAATCGAGCGTTGTAGTTTTCGAACGTGGTGGTGATGTCGTTGACGACCCCGTGAGCACGGGGGTCGGCATCGCTCGTGTGGGCGAGACGGATGCTCACCATCGTGCCCATCGTGGCGAAGGTGTGGGTCCCCATCATGCCCCGTTCGTGGCTGACGATTTCGCCGAGGTTCCGTTTCGAGACTCAGCCGGTGAAGCCGGCCGCATCGAGCGCGGCCTGCAGCGACTGAAGGTATCCCTGAGTCGTATAGGTTCCGCCCGAAATGTTCGCAACGTGCGCGGACTGGGCAGCCAGCACCTCGTCGTGCACCATTGGTGCGACCTGCGCGCTGATTGCTTCGGACTTGCGGTCAGCGTCGGTGAGTTTGACGGCGATGACATCGACAATCTG
>RFQD01000191.1 GCA_009925875.1 Microbacteriaceae bacterium
AGCAACGGATTTTGCGGACTCGGCGTCATCGCCGGAGAACGCGAACGAGTTAACGTCAGACTGAGACATTGATGATTCCCTTGATTATCAGAGTGGCGACGCCGTGTCGCCCTTGCGGAATACGAGTCTAGAGTGCACCCTGCGTCACGACATCGTGGGTTGTGACAACGGACGCAAATTCTCCAGCGTCGAGACTCACGATCGTTGCTTTCGTCAGTTCCTCCGCGGTCAATGACATGCCATTCGATGCCGTCTGGTCGAACGTGTGTGTGGCATCCGCGACGAAGAGAACGGTGAAACCAAGATTTCCCGCCATCCGGGCCGTTGTCTCGCAACAATGGTTCGTCGTGATTCCACAAATCACCACGGTGTCCACGCCGTGTTCTCGAAGCCAACGCTCCAGGTCAGGATCGCCGTAGAACGCGCTGTTAACGCTTTTTCGCACGTGCAACGACGCGGCCGATACGTCAACAAAATCCTTCAAGGCATTGCCGGGATCGGCGGGGGAGAGCGTGCTGCCTTCTTGGGTGCTGTCATGCTGCACGACGACCAGTGGTCGGGACGTTTCCAACCACAACGTTTGGAGTGCGCGCATATTGTCTTCCGCTGCGGGATTGTCACGTCGGCCCCACCGGTCCTCGCGCTCGAATCCGCGTTGCACGTCAATCATGATGAGTGCCGCGTTCAGGGGCAGTGTCAGTGGCATCAAAAAACCTTTCCGGGATTCAATATGTTGAGCGGATCGAAAGCCGCCTTGATTCGTCTCTGAAGTTCCACTTGGGTATCGCCGAGTTCCTGCCTGAGCCAGCGCTTCTTGAGCGTACCGACTCCGTGCTCACCTGTCAGCGTGCCACCAAACTCCAATGCCGCGGAAAAAAGTTCCTGGGCCGCATCCCATATTTCCTCGGGAATGTGGTCCGTTTCGGAGATAAAGTTCGGATGCAGATTGCCATCCCCAGCGTGGGCAACTGTCGGTATGACGATTCCGCGTTGACGTTGAATCTCCGAAATTCGATCGAACATGTCGGCGAGACGAGTGCGTGGAACGCAAACGTCTTCGATCAGTGTTGTTCCCAGCCGCGCCATGGCCGGATGAACACTGCGACGGATACGCAACAGCTCTTCTGCATGCGCCTCGTCCGTCGCGGTCTCCGGGCGTCCTCCGTGTCGACGCAGGATGTCGTTCGCACTTGCCGCATTCGCGGTTGACGACTCACCGTCGAACTGGAGGAGCAGACTTGCGCTGCCTGAGGGCGGCGAGTCAAGCTCCAGGTACGCGTGGACGGCAGCGAGGCACTGATCATCCATAATCTCCATCACCATGGGGGTCAGTCCTGCGGAGCTCACGGCGAGGCATGCATTCGCCGCATCTCGAGCAGAAGGGAAATACGCGTTCACGGTGGAGACGCCACCTGGTACGGCCCGACGGATTCGCACGCATGCCGACACGATGACCCCCAGCGTGCCCTCGGAGCCCGTCACGAGTGCAGTGAGGTCCAGCCCCGTTACACCTTTCATCGTTCGACGTCCGGTTTCAATCATCGAGCCGTCCGCCAGAACCACGGTGAGTCCAAGAACCGCCTCGCGCGTGACTCCATATTTCGCGCACATGAGGCCACCGGCGTTCGTCGCGATGTTTCCACCAATTGACGAGATGGCACGCGAGGCCGGGTCAGGAGCAAACCAAAATCCTCGGTCCCGCAGCACATCGTTGAGATCCCCGTTGATGACGCCCGGTTCCACGATGGCATATGCCTCCTCCTCATTGATTTCGAGGATGCGGTTCATACGTTCAAGAGAGAGCACAAGTTCGCCTGCCGAGGCAAAACTCGCACCAGCAACGCCAGTCCCGGTACCACGGACAACGACCGGAACACGGTGGGCAGTGGCACTCATCATTACCTCAACAACGTCGGACGAGGACTCTGCGAAGACGACGACAATCGGAGCGGAGTCGCTGCGCAATCCAGAACGATCTGCGCGAAAATTTTCCAGGATTTCGGGTGTTGTCACGACAAGGTCGGGCCGAATCTTGCGTCGGAGCTCACTTACCAGGTCATCGGAAGTGGGCGAGCGGCCAGACATGCGCCGATTCTAGCCCAACACACTTATCCGATAATGCACATTATGTCAGATTGCATTTTCTAAGCCGCCCCTCACCACTCCCTTGCGATGAACCCGATCGGATGAGTGCACTACTAGCCTTGACAACGAAATGACTTCACACATCACTCGCTCGTCTCCCACACGTCGTCAGTGGCTCGTCTGCATGATGGTGTTATTTCTGCTTCACGGGCTGTTTTTTTCCAGTTGGGTGAGCCGTTCCCCTGAGGTCCAATCACTTCTTGGTCTCACGACCTTCCACATGGGCGTCTTCGTGACCGTCATGAGTGTTGGTTCGATTGTGGGCACGTATTTCGGTGTGCGAGTCGTCGGATGGATCGGCGCACGAAACACCGTACGCGTCACCTATTTGTGCGTCAGCGGAGCGTACATCTTCCTCGGCTTCGCAGCCACGGCCGGTGACGTGCTCATCAGTTCGATCATGATTTTCTTCGTCGGTTTCAGCGCGAGCGTTGGTGGTTTGTCCAACAATCTGCAAGGAGCCCGTCTCGAGCACGTTTCACCACGTAGCATCTTGCCTCGGCTCCATGGCATGTTCTCCCTCGGCATGCTGGCCGGCGCCGGCATTGGGGCTCTCGTCATCAGCTTGGGCATTTCCGTTGCCACTCAGTTTCTCTGTATCGGCATTCTCGTCGCGGTGTGTGGATTTCTTGCCTCGTACGGTGTCCCCCGCAACGACAAGATGACGCAGCACGAGGACATGACGACCGCCGAGCTCCGGCAAGTTCCCTCGAAGTCCGAATGGCGAAACGTGTGGCGCGAGAAGCGCACACTCACGATCGCGTTCATCTGCATGACGTTTGTCATCGGGGAAAGCGTTGCCGCCACGTGGCTTCCCATTGCGTTAGTTGACACGGGAATAAGCGAAGCCAGTGCAGCCCTGGCGTTCATGTTTTTTTCGATTGCCATGAC
>RFQD01000192.1 GCA_009925875.1 Microbacteriaceae bacterium
GACTTCCTTCTCGAATGTGTCGCGTGAACGATGGTCCAGTTGCCAGAAGGCGCTTCGAGACATTCTCTGTAGGAAAGATGATGCCGATATTTGAGCGCAGTTCATGCTTTATGGCCGTCATCGGTGCCACGAAATCTGAATCATTCGAAAGAAGAACGTAGGTCTGAGCCGCGTTCTCAAACGCGTCTAACAGCAGTCGAGTTGCGAGGTTAACATCAGATCCCTTTTCCTCGGGGTGAACCACGCTCACGGTGGCCGTGCGACTCGTCACCGGGTCCAGACGCAGAGGATGCAGAGGGAAATACGCCTTCCGAAGGTGGACATGGCCTAAGTGAACTGTCGTCTTCTGCAGGGTAGTGAGCGCGCGCAGATACGCGCGTTGACGCGAAACGACTCGAGGATCATCGAACCGGGGCTTGATTTCGGCAGTAAAGTAGCGCACCCGAACCACATCAAATCCAGGCAGTAACACGGTTGCGAGTCGCTCGATATTGAGCCACTTGCAGTGCGGGAAGCGTTTTTGTAATGCACTTTTGTACAGATTGAAGCCGTCGACGTAGACAATTGCCGTCTCACGCGGACCGGTCTCGATTGCTAAGTCAGAAGTCACCACCCCAGAACCTCCCTTGTCACGCGGCCACGGTATCGAGGCCTCGCGGGCAAGCGTGGGATTCAGGTTCCATCTGTGCACAACCTAGGCTTGGCACGTGAGTGAAGACAGACAACTGGCCAATCCGGACATGCCGGCCAAGCCCAGCAAACGCCGCTCACCCGCCTGGCTCACCCGCAACGTTTGGACTATCTCCTGGGTCTCACTCTTGCAAGACGCCGCAAGCGAGATGCTCTACCCACTCATGCCGATTTTTCTCAACACGGTGCTCGGCGCGCCGGCCGCCGTCATCGGCATCATCGAAGGTGCTGCCGAAGGCACGATGGCCTTCATCAAGCTGATCAGCGACAAGCTCAACAAATACTTGCCCCGCAAGCTGATGGTCTTTGCCGGATACGCGGGCGCGGCCGCCGGCAAAATCATCATCGCCCTCGCGCTCACCTGGCCGGTCGTGCTCGTGGGTCGAGTGGTCGATCGACTCGGCAAGGGTCTGCGCTCGGCTCCGCGCGACGCCATCCTCATGCGTGGCACCGACCCGCGCACGCGCGGCCGCATCATCGGGTTCCACCGCTCGATGGACACCGCCGGCGCGGTCGTCGGGCCCGTGCTCGCCCTCATGCTGCTCGCCCTCTTCGACGACAACATCCGCACGGTGTTGTGGTGGGCGGTGGTGCCGGCCATCGCATCCACGGTGCTTGTTCTTTTCATCAAAGACGGCGGGATGCGCCCGGGCCGAGCCCGATCAGGAACCGCCGACGAACCGCTCTCCGGTGACAGTCGGCTCGACGCCGCCGTGATTCCGGCTGGTACCGCAGCCGGCGCACCAGCCGGCTCATCAGCCAGCGCCCCAGCGCCCGCTTCGAGCGATCCGCTCCCGCGCAAGCTCCGCGGACTGATCACCGTGCTCGCGATTTTCTCACTCGTCAACTTTCCCGACGCGCTGCTCTTGCTGCACCTGAGTCTCAGCGGATTCGGCGCCACCGAGGTGGTCGCCGTCTATCTTGTCTTCAACATTGCCTACGCGCTGCTGAGTTTCCCGGTCGGCATGCTCGCCGACCGTCTCGGGTCGAAGTATGTGTATGCATTCGGGCTTGTCTGCTTCGCCATCACGTATGCCGGACTCGCGCTGACCGACGACTGGATGATCGCCGTCGCCCTGCTCGTTGTGTACGGGGGATTCTCGGCCGCGAACGACACGGTGGGCAAGTCGTGGGCGGCGAAACTCGCGCCCGCTCATCTGCAACTCAAAGCGCAAGCTCGACTTCAGGGGTTCAGCGGGTTCGGCATCCTCATTGCCGGTATTTGGGCGGGGCTCGCCTGGAACGCCGGGGCCGGCATCGATCTGACGAGTGGTCTGAGCCTCGGCGATGGGGGAGTGCCGCTGCTCATCTCGGCCGCGTTCGCGATTCTCGTGGCAATCTATGTCTCAATCTTTGCTCCGCGGTCTGGGTTCGCCACGGCGCTACGTGAGAAGTGATACAACCCTCACCACTTTTGCACCTTCAGCGTCGGCGCTGACTTGCCACAATTCGGGTAGGCAGGTGTATTCTGAATATATTCAGAACTATCCTGAAAGCATGAGTGTCACAGTGGAAAAGTTTCAATCGTCTGAGTTGAGCAGGAATTCGGCCAAGGTCTTTGCTGTCGCCGAAAACACCGCAGTTCTCATCACGCGTCGTGACGGTGAAGATCTCGTGCTCATGCCGGAGCGCGATTCGCACGGTCGTCGTGATTTCTATGAATTTGCGGCCCTCATCATGTCGGCTCTGCTCGATGACCGTGGCTCGCTAGTTGACCGCATGATTGATCGCTTCCCCTGGATAAGTACGTTCAAGCCGGACGGCCAGGAAGAATGCGTGAACGCCTTGATTGATGCGGCACGGACCGCATTCGCAACAAATTCCCCTCGCGTGGCAATGATGACTCTCATTCCATGGCGAGAGACCGCCTTTGCAATTGCTGAGGGTCTTCGCCCGCTCCGCAAATCTGAATTCGTCATACATTTTGATTCCTCCAATGCTCGCCGAGGCTGGGCGGCCGCGCTTGCCGTTCGGCGAAACGCGCTTGTTGATGCGTGGGAGAAACTCACTGTGTCTCCAACCACTAGATCGGTGCTCTGCTACCCATTGCTCAAGGATCGCGCCATCGTTGTGCGAAACGGCGAATCACATCAGCGTTGGCAGCTCAAACTAAATGCACGTGACGGCGTGCGTATCTGGTACTACGTCGTTGGTCAAACCGTCTTCATTGAAAACGTATTCACGAGTCACCCCAATGCGACGAAATAGCGCGGTGCCTGTGCTTCTCTCGGGGAGGCAATGTCGCAACTCTCGCTCACTTCGTTGCTCCGAACTTCCGAAGAAGCTCCATCACTCCGTTTTGAAGTGAAGCAAAGGCG
>RFQD01000193.1 GCA_009925875.1 Microbacteriaceae bacterium
CAAGGTTCAGCCGGATCGACGGCAATTCCCCAGTCCGCCATTGACTCGGCCGACGTCATTATTTTTGCGTGCGACCTTGAGGTCAAGAACAAGGTTCGATTTAACGGCAAACCCTTCCTTCAAATTGGCGTCAGCAAGGTTCTCGTTGACGCCGACTCGGTGCTCGCGCAGGCCGTCACTATTGCCACGTCAGAGAAATCGCCCAAGTACGGCGACATCGCTGGACAAAAAGCAGGCACCGCGCCCTCCGCAAAAGAAGCGACTCGGCGCGGTTTTCTCGCGAAACTGTTTGGTAAGAAATAGGTTTCATGTCGCACGCCCAACGCACCGTCACGGTTGGCTCTCATGTGGGACTGCATGCACGACCAGCGAGTCTTTTCGTGCAGGCCGTGAACGCAACCGGACACAAGGTGACCATCACCACGTCCGCTGGAGAAAGCGCGGATGCCGCGAGCATTCTCTCCGTGCTCAGTCTCGGTGTGGGTCATCGTGCCGAAATTGTTCTTGATGTCGAAGGCGACAACGCCGACACCGTCGCTGACGACTTGTGCGATCTGTTGTCCCGCGACCTCGATTCGACAGGATGACCGCGCATCACACGTTGCGATAGACCGTTCAACTTCACCCGTGTCGCGTTGCGTTTAGGCTGAGCATGTGAAAAAGCGGTGGGAGGCAATAACGCGACTGCGCCTCTATCGCACCTGGCGTTTGTTTTCCGATTCCGGGGGCACGCTCTCTGCTGCCGGCATGTCTTTTCAGGGGCTGTTTGCCGTGTTCGCCGGCGTGTGGATTGGGTTTCAGTTTCTCGGCTCCTGGTTGAACACGGAACCGGAAATCGCACGGGCTGTGATTGCGTTTGTGAACGCCCAAATTCCCGGTCTCATCAAAACGGGAGGTCCAATCGATCCGAGTACTTTCCGCGAGACCACCGGATGGGACTGGTCGAGCACCGTCGCCGTCGTTCTGTTGGCCTGGACGGCGATTGCGTGGCTCAATTACACGCGAATCGCGATTCGACGATTATTCGATCTGCCCTCACCACCGGTCAATGCGTTACTTCTCAAGGTCTACGACCTCGCTATCGCATTGGTGTTCGGACTGTTCATCCTGGCGAGTGCCTCCGCGAGCGTGTTCTTGACCAACTTCTTCAGCACAGTCGCGACGTGGATTGGACTCCAAACTGACGAGGTGGCCCACCGGATAGGTTTTCAAATCGGTGGTTTCGCCGTGGTTTACGCGGTGGACGTGCTGATCTTGGCGGGAATGATTTACTTACTCAGCGGAATCCCGATTCCGCTGCGCCGGCTCTTCGCCGGTGTCGCGATGGGTGCCTTGGTTCTTGATGTGCTCAAGATTGCGGCCGGATACGCCCTCGTGAGCACGGGCCACAACCCACTTTTTGCGTCATTCGCCATCTTTATCGGCCTCCTCATCTGGTTCAACTTGGCCTGTCGCATATATCTGCTCACGGTTGCGTGGATTGGAACCGGGCTGCAAGACGCCAACATCACAGCAAACGACCTCGGCTGGATCATGCCGCCTCGCTCGTCACGCAAATAGGCTGACGTCATGTCTCTCCGCATCGCAACAATCAACACCAACGGTATTCGAGCTGCTTTTCGCAAGGGAATGGATACGTGGCTCGCCACCCGTGACATCGACATCATGGCCATTCAGGAAGTTCGCGCCTCAACCGAGGATCTCTCCGAGCTACTCGGACCGGAGTGGAACGTGCTACACGATGCTGCGACCGCAAAGGGAAGAGCAGGTGTGGCACTCGCGAGTCGGTCGCGTGCGATCATCCATCGGGTTGAAATCGGCGCCGAAGACTTTGACACCGCCGGTCGTTGGCTCGAGGCCGATTACACGGTCAACGGAAAAACACTCACCGTCGTGAGCTGTTACGTGCATTCGGGTGAGGTCGATACACCGAAGCAGGAAGAGAAGTGGAAGTTTCTCGATGCGTTAGAGAAGCGTATGAGCGAACTCAGCGCCGAACGCGAGTTTGCACTCGTGCTCGGTGACCTCAACGTCGGTCACCGGGAAATCGACATCAAGAATTGGAAGGGAAATATGAAACGGGCCGGCTTCTTGCCCCGCGAGCGTGCGTACTTCGATCGCATTCTGGGTACCGCCGGTGCGTCGATTGACTGCGTCGACGGCACAACAGGAACTGGTCTTGGTTGGATTGACGTCGGGCGCGCGTCCGTTGGCGACGTTCCCGGCCCCTACACCTGGTGGTCGTGGCGTGGCCAAGCATTCGACACGGATGCGGGCTGGCGCATTGACTATCACCTCGCCACGCCTGCCCTCGCGGCTCTCGCATCGAACTACACCGTCGACCGCGCCGCTGCCTACGATCAACGCTGGAGCGATCACACGCCCGTCGTCGTTGACTACTCCCTCTAGGATTTTGGACGTGTCTAAACCAGTTCTTTTTTCCGGCATGCAGCCAAGCTCCGACTCCTTGCATCTGGGCAACTACATCGGTGCGCTGGGAAACTGGGTGGAGATGCAATCCAACTTCGACGCGTTCTATTGCGTCGTTGACTTACACGCCATCACGGTGCCGCAGGACCCGAAAGAATTGCGCAACCGCACGCGTTCGACAGCCGCCCAGTACATCGCTGCCGGAATCGATCCGAGCAAGAGCACGCTTTTCATTCAGTCACATGTTGCAGCTCACACCGAGCTCGCGTGGATTCTCACCACGCTCACTGGGTTTGGCGAGGCGAGTCGCATGACGCAGTTCAAAGACAAGTCGGCCAAGGGCGGTGCCGACGCTGCGAGCGTCGGTCTCTTCACGTATCCGATATTGATGGCGAGTGACATCCTGCTTTACAACACGAATACGGTTCCCGTCGGCGAAGATCAGCGACAGCACCTCGAGCTCACGCGCGACCTGGCTACTCGCTTTAATTCCCGCTTTGGCGACACGTTGACGGTTCCCGAACCCCACATTCTCAGAGAGACCGCAAAGATTTACG
>RFQD01000194.1 GCA_009925875.1 Microbacteriaceae bacterium
ATCGATCACGAAGAAGAGGGTTGAGTCGGCAGTAATGCTCGAGCCACTCGGCGGATTGGCCCCATAGCCTTGGTCGGGCGGAATGATGACGGCAATCTGAGATCCCACCTTTTGCCCAACGAGTGCATCGTGGAAGCCTGCGATGACACCGTTCACATTGAACGTTGCCGTCGAGCCGCGCGTCCAACTCGAATCAAAGACCTCACCCGTCTGCCAGATGAAACCGGAGTACTGCAGGGTCACATCCGAGTTTTCCCCCACCACGGCGCCATCACCCTTTTTGAGCACGGCGATCTTGGTTTCGGTGGGCGGCGGACCCGATGGCTTTCGCGCGTCGGTAGCGCCGACACAATGTCGGCCACGATGACGAGGGAAGAATTCGGTCCAACCCCGAGTTGTGAATTTCCCGTTTCGCCGAAGGCATCTCCGGGTGATGTCACAACGAGAACGCGCGAACCGATGGGCACGCACTGCACTGCTTTGACGATTCCCAGGAGTGCTCCGCCTTGCGTGGGGTCGGCACTGACTTTGTTGGAGACCGTGAGGTACGTTTTTCCGTCATACGGCGTGTCGGCCAAACTCGTTCCAGTTGTGCCGTCGTACGCCGAGAAGTTGATGGATACGTCTTGGCCGGCCTCGACCGCGGGACCAGTACCCGTCTCGAGGATCACACGCTGTGTCTCGTTCGCCTTGAGGGGAGACCCGAACGTCACGGTTGGTTTGACGTCAAACCCTCCGGTGACGGTGACCGCAGATGTGGCGTCTCCGGGTTGTGCCACCTTCGAACAATCGTCCCCAGGCGCGGCGTCGGGGGTTGACGAGCACCCAGCCAGGCCAAGGATCAGCGCAGCGGTTCCTGCGACGGCAAAAAGTTTGCGCACAATATTCTCGATTCAGATTCAAATTCAGTTGGGACGCGACGCGGAGCCGCGCTTGTCAAGTTCGTGACGAGTCTAGCGAGGCTCATTGTGGGAATCCGCTGACAGGCGAGCTCCATCTTGGGCGCTTCGTACTCGCTTGCGCAGAACCTTGTCGCTCACTTGTCGCTCGGCAAGTGCACCCGGGGTCCACACTTCAACGTCATTGTCATCAAAATCGCTTTTTGACGCGCGACGTTTCAACTCGGGCAGGACAGAACCCGGGGCAAGGCGACGAGCCGTCATGAGGAAGCCGGTGTGTCCGACCATTCGATGCTCCGGTCGCACCGCGAGCCCTTCGACATGCCATCCTCGGATCATCGTTTCGCTCGACACGGGATGCGTGAAGTTATCGCTTGCTCGAAACGCCTCGACCGTGCGCGACAACTGCGTGACCGTCGCGACATAGGCGAGCACAACGCCGCCCGGAACGAGCGCGGTGCTGACCGCATCCACACATTCCCATGGCGCCAACATGTCGAGAACCACGCGATCCGCCGTTCCGGAGGGAACCACGTCGGGCAGCGCGACCTGCACGTCCCCCACGGTAATCGTCCAATTCTCGGGCGTCGAGCCAAAATACGTCACGCCATTGGCTGCAGCGACGTCCGCAAACTCCTGACGTCGCTCGAAGCTGAATAGATGCCCCGAGGGACCAATGGCCCGCAAAATCCAGAGGGACAGCGCCCCCGACCCGACTCCGGCCTCGACAACGCGAGCCCCGGGATACAGGTCTGCTTGACCGAGAATTGCTTGGGCATCCTTGGGGTAAATGATGGCTGCACCGCGCGGCATGCCCATCACAAAGTCGGAAAGAAGGGGCCGTAACAGCAAATGAGGCACCCCGGAGTCATTCTCGATGACGGATCCATCGGGAAGGCCAACAATGCTCTCGTGTGCGAGACCGCCACGATGCGTGTGAAATGTCTTTCCGCTCTCGAGCGTGATGGTGTTGATTTTTCCCCGGGGTCCAGTGATTTGCACACGGTCGCCCCATCGAAAAGGTCCCGTGCTAAATCGGTCGAGTTGTGTGGTCATGGTCGGCCCCCCTTGACGCGTCGATATGTCGCGACAACGTCGGGGAACGATTTCTCGGCGAGAGACTCCCAGAACTCGTCAGCCGGCGTCGAGGAAATGTCGACGAGATTGGGCAATCCAATCGTGACGGCACCGGCGCTGTGGGCTGACGCAACCCCCGAGGGAGAATCTTCGAAAGCAACACACTCCCGCACATCCACGCCGAGTCGTCGAGCTCCCTCAAGGTAGCTGTCCGGGTGAGGTTTGGATCGCTCCACCTGGTCTCCAGACAGAATCGCGCTCAACGGTCGATGCGGGATGAGCGATGCAACAAGCGAGGCCATCCGGTTCAGCGACATTGTGACAAGACCTTGCGGAATACCAGCGGCCGCTATCGCGTGGATGAGCGACACGGCTCCGGGGCGCCAAGGAACAGACTCGGAGAGCATGGCCACCACGCGATCGGTCAACGTTGCGATGATGCTGTCGATATCGAGATCGACACCCGCATCACGCAACACGAGAGCTGACTCCGGGAGACCCTTTCCGACGAGGGTGAGTCCATCCTGATGCGTCCAGGTTCCCCCGAATTGTTCGACCAGTTCGATTTCTGAAGCTACCCAGTACGGCTCTGAATCAATCAGGGTGCCATCCATATCCCACAGAACTGCCGCAGGTGTGATTGTCGGGGTGTTGAAGGAGGCCATGGGGACCAAGTCTATTCGTGACCCAGACAACGTAATGTGGAGGGGGTGGGCGTGACCCACTGCCCGGTATGTGCGAAGAGAATGAGGACACGGTGAACGACACAAACTTCTTTCACCACCGAGTTCTCGTTGTGGCCTTTGAAGGGTGGAATGACGCTGGAGACGCGGCAAGTACTGCCGTGACGACCATCCAGGAGAACGTGAGCACGACGCCCTTGCTGGTCATGGAGTCAGAAACGTACTACGACTATCAATACTCGCGACCTCTCGCCACTTTCGACAGTGACGGAAACCGCGATATCCACTGGCCAACGACGACCTTTTACGGCCCACGGGTG
>RFQD01000195.1 GCA_009925875.1 Microbacteriaceae bacterium
TCGAGCGGAAAACGTCGATCTTCAGGTCGTTCTGGCTGATCTCGACTTCTTCGGGCTCATCCACTTCAGGAAAAACAAGCACACCGGCCGCCGAGGTGTGAATTCGCCCTTGGGATTCGGTGGCGGGAACGCGTTGAACGCGATGCACCCCGCCCTCGTACTTGAGGTGCGCCCACACGCCCTGCGACGGGTCGGGTGAGGATCCCTTGATCGCGAGTTGCACATCTTTGTAGCCACCGAGGTCGGATTCGGTGCGGTCGAGAATTTCGGTTTTCCACCCCTTCGACTCGGCGTAGTGCAAATACATGCGCAACAGGTCGGCAGCAAAAAGGGCGCTTTCGGCACCACCTTCACCGGCCTTGATTTCCATGATGACGTCGCGCCCATCGTCGGGGTCGCGCGGAATGAGCAACCGACGAAGGCGCTCCTGCGCCGCCGGGATTGCCTCTTCCATCGCGGGAACTTCGGCCGCGAACGACTCGTCTTCTTTCGCGAGTTCTTTTGCCGCAGCGAGGTCTTCTTGCAGTTGTTGCAAACCCTCAAACGCGGCTTTGATTTGACTCAGTTCGGCGTAACGTCGGTTGAGCTTTTTCGCGCGCGCGGCATCCGCGTGCACGGCCGGGTCGGCGAGCTGAACCTGAAGTTCTTCGTGCTCGGCCAGCAGGGTTGCTACCGAATCAAGCACTTAGTCCTCCTTCGACGTCACGCCACCGATGGTTTGCGCCTTGCTGACGGCCAGGAGGAATTCCACGTTGGTTGCCGTCTCTTTCATCTTGCCCAGAACCACGTCGAGTGCTGACTGCGTGTCGAGTCCGGCGAGCGCACGACGGAGCTTCCAGGTGACCTTCACTTCGTCGGCACCCATGAGCATTTCTTCGCGTCGAGTGCCCGAGGCGTTGACATCGACAGCCGGGAAGATGCGCTTGTCGGCGAGTGAACGGGAGAGACGAAGCTCCATGTTGCCCGTGCCCTTGAACTCTTCGAAGATCACCTCGTCCATCTTGGAACCGGTTTCGACCAGGGCGGTGGCGATGATGGTGAGCGATCCGCCATTTTCGATGTTGCGTGCCGCACCGAAGAACTTCTTGGGTGGGTAAAGGGCCGCCGCGTCGACACCGCCGGAGAGAATGCGACCCGAGGCGGGGGCGGCGAGGTTGTACGCGCGACCGAGTCGCGTGATCGAGTCGAGTAACACCACGACGTCCTGACCGAGTTCGACCAATCGCTTGGCACGCTCAATGGCGAGCTCGGCAACCACCGTGTGGTCTTCCGCCGGTCGGTCGAACGTCGAGGCGATGACTTCACCTTTGACGCTGCGTTCCATGTCGGTGACCTCTTCGGGGCGTTCGTCGACGAGAACGACCATGAGATGCACCTCGGGGTTGTTGTGCGAGATGGCGTCGGCAATCTGCTTCAGGATGATTGTCTTACCGGCCTTGGGCGGAGCGACGATGAGCCCCCGCTGGCCCTTCCCAATCGGCGCGACGAGATCGATGATGCGCGCCGTGACCTTGCCCGGCTCGGTTTCTAACGTGAGCCGTTCTTGCGGGTACAGCGGTGTGAGGTCGTTGAAGTCAACGCGAGCAGATGCCTGCTCGGGTGTCATCGCGTTGACCGAGTCAACCTTGACGAGCGCGTTGTACTTCTGTCGACCGAAGTTTTCGCCTTCACGCGGTTGCTTGATGGCGCCCACGATGGCGTCACCGCGACGCATGCCGTATTTCTTGACCTGACCGAGCGACACGTACACGTCGTTCGGGCCGGGCAGGTAGCCCGACGTGCGCACAAATGCGTAGTTGTCGAGGAGGTCGAGAATTCCCGCGATGGGGATGAGCACGTCATCCTCAAGAATTTCCGGCTCGACGTCTTCATATGGGCCACGTCCGCGACGGCGGTCCCGTTGGCGGTTCCGGTTTCGGTTGAACTCGTCACCGTGAGGCTGGGTCGCCCTGCGCGTTACCGCCGTTGGCATTGCGCTGACGGTTGCGATTGCGGCTGTTTCGGGTCGTGCGGGGCTGACCCTCCGCCGCGTCGA
Source organism: Microbacteriaceae bacterium (assembly GCA_009925875.1). Classification (GTDB taxonomy): domain Bacteria; phylum Actinomycetota; class Actinomycetes; order Actinomycetales; family Microbacteriaceae; genus RFQD01. The sequence goes on from RFQD01000195.1 coordinate 2,036, forward strand.
CTGTGTCACCGCTGCCCGAATTGGTGCCGTCGTTGACAGCATCGCTACCGGAACTTTCTCCCGATTGCGCGGATGCGCCGTCACCGGATGCGTCGCTCGCGAGCTCCGACGTGGCAGCCTTGCCACGACCGCGTCCGCGACGTGCCGGAGCAGTGTCAGTGTCGCTCGACACCTCGAGTGAACTCGTTCCTGTCTCGCCCGCGTTGGCGTGGTCGACCGCACTCACGGCGGCCGTGGCAACGCGACGTGAGACTCGTTTGCGCGGCGCCGCGGCTTCGGCCGTGCCTGCGGCGTCGGTGGAATTGGTGACGGCGTCGGATGTGACGTTCTCGTCCATGTGTTTCTCCTTACGGTGAGGTTTCACCGCACGTCACGTCACACACACGCGACAGCCTGTGGACGCGCTCAAAAACAGTGTGAGGTAAGCGGTGAAAATCAAAATCTCGATTGACGAAATTTCTTGGAATGACCTACGCCGATGTGTCGGGCGGAAGAATCTGATCAAAGGTTCTTCGTGCTACCCGTCGGACGAGGTCACCTCCACAGTAGCACCCTTGAAGTCGACCGCGAGCATGAGCGGGGCCCACGGGGTTTCTTGCGCTGACGCAACGAGGTCGATGGCAGCCTGCCGTTGACCGGGGTCACTACACAGCACGAGAATCGACGGCCCAGCACCCGAGACCACCGCGGCAAAGCCGGCGGCACGCAGCGCAGTGACGAGCGTGTGCGTTTCGGGCATCGCTTCGGCGCGATACGTCTGGTGCAACTTGTCTTCGGTGGCCTCAAACAACAGCTCGGGACTCTGCGTGAGCGCCGCGACCAGGAGCGACGAACGCGACACGTTGAAAATTGCATCCTCGTGGGGCACCGACGAGGGTTGGAGCGAACGCGCGAGCTCGGTGGACATCGTGAACTCGGGCACAAACACGAGCGGTGAGACACC
>RFQD01000196.1 GCA_009925875.1 Microbacteriaceae bacterium
CGGTCCCAATGGCGCAGGCAAGTCGACACTCCTCAAAGCTCTCTTCGGCCTCGTCAAGGTCCGCGAAGGCAGCGTGACGCTCAAGGGTCAGGACATCACCGGATTCAAGGCAAACAAGCTCGTGCAAATGGGCGTCGGCTTTGTTCCGCAGAACAACAACGTCTTTCCCAGCCTGACCATCGAAGAAAATTTGCAAATGGGAATTTTTCAGCAGCCCAAGCTACTCAATGAACGGCTGGACAAGATTTTTGAGATTTTTCCCGTGCTCGCGGATCGCCGTGGTCAGCGTGCCGGTTCGCTCTCGGGCGGTGAGCGGCAATCCGTCGCGATGGCGCGCGCGCTCATGATGGACCCGTCGGTTTTGCTTCTCGACGAGCCTTCCGCGGGTTTGTCGCCAGTTCGGCAAGACGAAACCTTCATCCGCACGCGCCGCATCAACAAAGCCGGTGTCTCGGTCATTATGGTGGAGCAAAACGCGCGTCGATGCCTGCAAATCTGTGACCGGGGCTACGTTCTCGACCAGGGGAAGGATGCCTACACGGGCACAGGACGCGAACTGGCCGACGATCCCAAGGTTATCGAGTTGTACCTCGGAACGCTCGCAAAGGACGTCACGGACACGAAGAAGTAGCGGCAGCGCGCATCTTTCCCAGTGGGAAGGCGTTTGACGCAACATTGACCGGCTGGCACACACCAGCCGGTCTTTTTTTGTGGGCCCACAGGGAATCGCCCCCCGACTCCAGTGAGCCGAGGGGCGATTCGTGAGGTGAGCTACAGGTTAGGACTTGCCCTCGACGGCAGAGACCCACACGGGGACGTTCTTGTCGTCGTACTTGTAGATACCAATGAACGCCGACGAAGGGTCGTTGTTCTTGTTGAACGGACCAACCGCGCTGGGGCCCTGGTACTGGATCTTCTTGCCATCCTTGAGGAGGGCAACACAGTCGGCGTACGTGGTGCACTTTTCGCCGCCGTCAGCACCGGACACAGCCGGAAGGTTCTTCTGGATGGTCTCCGGGTCGGTCGCTCCACCGGCGGTCGCTGCGAGAGCGGCCAGGATGGTGGCGTCGTACGACTCAGCACCGTAAGACCAGTCGGTCAGAGCTTCGCCCTGAACGGCGGTCCAGTAGGCCGTCATGTTGTCCTTGAAGGTACCCTCAGCCTTGGCGCCCGGGATGGTTCCCTGAGCATCCATCAGCGTGCCGGGCTCGAAGTCCTTCTCGAACGAACCGGTGTTGCCGTCGGTGAAGTAGACCTTGGACATGTCCCAGCCCTGAGCAACGAGCTCGGGGATGATGGCCTTGGTCTCGTCGAAGGCGATGACAACGATGGCGTCCGGAGCGGATGCAATCGCGGCCGTAACCTCAGCCGAGAACGTGGTCTGTCCGGGAGGGAATTCCTGTCCGGCGCCGTTGGCTCCGTAGGTGACCTTTCCGCCGCCTTCTTCGATGGCCATAGCCGTCGAGTCACGCAGACCGGTGCCATACGCGTCGTTGAACACGATGAACGCAACGTTTGCGTTACCGTCACCAACGATGAGCTGGCCGAGAGCCGATCCCTGAACCGTGTCCGGCGGAGCGGTGCGGAAGTAGAACGGCGAGTAACCGCTCAACTTGGCTGCCGTGTTAGCCGGCGAGATTTCAACAATCTTTGCCTCGGTGAACGAGTCAACGACGTTGAGCGACACCGACGACGAAGCCGCACCGATGACAACGGACACCTTCTGCTTGATGAGGTCTTCAGCCGAAGCCGTCGAGACCGTCATGTCGCTCGAGTCACCCGAGTCGGTGCTAACAAGGCACGCCTTGCTACCGTTGACGCCGCCAGCTGCGTTGATGTCCGCAACAGCGAGACCAACACCGGCGATTTCGGGCGGGCCGAGGAAGGCCAGCGAACCCGTGATGGGGAGGATGCTTCCAACCTTGAAGGTGTTTGCGCTCGTGCTGTCAGCGGCACAGTCAGCAGCTGCATAGCTACTGGCGCCGTCGCCCGAGGTCGAACCCGACGCACAACCGGCCAGCACGAGTGCTGAGGTTGCGGCGAGGGCGAGACCACCGAGTGCACGAGTGCGAATGGAAATTGCGCTCATGGTACTCCTTGTGTGTGAAATATCAGGCGCGACCAAGTGGCCGCGACTGCGTAGGTCAAGGCTAGCCACCGTCAGGGGTTTCAACCAACACCAGAGCGTTACAACTAGGTAACATCCCGAAACGATGTTGTGAGCCGATTTCGCTTGTTGTGCGCTACTTCGAGGACGTTTTTGACGGAAGCGGAGTCGGCGAACCCGACTGCGTCGGCAATGTGGGTGTTCCAAAGACGACGGTTCCCGAGGCGACGTCATAGGCAAACGGACCCGCCGGTCCGCGATAGGCGATCGCCGGCTCGGTGCGCAAAACCGAGACACACGCCCCGAAACTCGTGCAGGTGATTCCGGGACCCTGCACGTGTGACAGGGCGAACGAGAGGGAGCCTGCTCCGTCATCCTGCAAAAACACGGTCGAGAGAGCGAGGGCCGTAGTGAGTTCGTAACTTTCGGCACCATAGCTGGCATCGACGAGGTTGGGGTCGGCCGAATGCAGTAGAGCCGAGAAATCGGCGTCGGGGACGATCGGCGTTGTCACGGCGGTGGGAGGAGCCGACTTTTCATTTGCCGGAGCCACGACGAGCACGCCCGCCTTTTTAGCCAGCGGCACAAGAACATCCATCACCGCGGCAGATGCGGGAGCGATAACGACATCCACACCGTGCGCGAGCAGTTGAGTGAAACTCGCCTCGGTCTTGGCGGGGTCGGCATCGCCGGCGTCACGATGCCACACCTCAATGGGGGCACCGAGCACCCCGCCCTGCTCATTAATCTCGCGCACAGCGAGTTCGATCCCGGCCACCTGTGCCGCTGCCGTGACCGCCAAAGGTCCGGTGATCGGCGTCATGTCTCCAATTCGCAAAACTCCATCGCCCGACGCCGTCGGGGTGGGA
>RFQD01000197.1 GCA_009925875.1 Microbacteriaceae bacterium
CCCGCCTTAGCGGCAGCCTGCTCGAGGGCCTCGGCGGCCATGTAGGTGTGGGCAATACCGGTGATACACGACGTGACGGCGACAATTTTCATTACTTCTGTACCTCTTTCGTGATGATGGCGGCAATCTCGGCGGGTGTCTTGGCGTTGCGCAGCGACTCCTTGAAGTCGTCGTGGACGAGCTTGCGTGCGAGCGCGGCCAGAATATGGAGGTGCTCATCATGAGCTCCGTCGGGAGCGGCGATGAGGAAAATCAGGTGCGCAGGACCATCTTCTGCCCCGAATGGGATTCCTTTCGACGTGGTGCCAATCGCCACGCTGGGCACCACGACATGCGACGAACGAGCGTGCGGAATGCCAATGCCACCGGGAAGACCGGTGTTCAGCTGAGCCTCTCGAGCGGCAACATCCTCAAGGAAACCTTCGAGGTCGGTCACTCGCCCATCGTCAACTAGCTTTTGGGCAAGTGCTCGTGTGGCCTCTTCCTTTGTTTCGGCCATGAGGTCGACAACGACGATGTCTTTCGTCGTCAAAACGGAGTGGTCGGAAGTAGTCATTCGCTAGAGATCCTTGATGTGAGTGGCTTCGTCCGGGCGAGCATGGACGTGAACGCGGTGCATGGTCACGTCTTCAGGTCCGGGCAGTGTTGCCAATGGTAGTTGCACCGCGGCCGAGCCCCACGCTACCGCAGTTGTCAGGCGGACGGTGAGACCTTCTTCGCCCCCGATTTCCTGTCGTCGGCAATCGATGTCGGCGCTGAGGTAACCCGCCACCGTGCAATCACCCGCACCGACGGTACTTTTCACGCTGACTGGCTCGTGTACAGCCCAGAGGTGCGTCTCCGTGGTGACAGCGAGCGCGCCCTGCGAGCCGAGACTGACGACGATGGAACACTCTTCGTCGCGCAGCAGGCTGCGAGAGAAGGCGACAACGTCACCGATCGTGGGAAGGAGTCGACTTGACAACTCTTCCAGCTCGTCGAGATTAGGTTTCATGAAGTCCGCGATGCCGGCGTGGGCGGCGGCAGCAAAGCCTGCACCTGAGCTATCGAGCGCGACGCGCACGCCGTGGTCGCGGGCCATGCGGCCAACGTGCGCGTAAAAATCGACATCGATCCCCGGCGGGAGGCTACCCGCCAGAACCAGCCAGTCCGGTCGCAAGGCAAGCGCCGACTCGAGGGTGGAAGCAAACACATCTTGATCCGAAGCGGAAATTGTCGGACCCGCCTCATTGACCTTGGTGGTGTGTCCAGATTGGTCGACGATGGTCACGTTTGTTCTCACGTCGTCACGAATCGAGATCGTCATTGTTTCGACGTGTTCGACTGCGAGGGATCTCACGATCCACGGACCGTTCACCGCATCACTCGGAAAAATTGCGACCGTCTCCACATTGTTCTGGGCGAGAGCCCGTGACACGTTGATTCCCTTACCGGCTGGATCCCGATGGTGTGAAACCGCTCGATTGACCTCGTTGGGTTCGAATTGTGAGACAACGAGCGTGTGCTCAATGCACGGGTTCGCCGTGAACGTCACGATCATGCGACAACACTATCCCGCCTCCTTTGCGGGCTTCCGTGCCCGCTTGGCGTCCACCGTGAAGTCGGCGTTTAGTCTGGAGACAGTGGCGCTGGGCGAGAGGATCAGGCAATGAGCAAACTCTTTGGGATCGGAGTTGGTCGGGGGATTGCTGTGGGCCCTGTTCTGCGCATGCCAGAGCCCCTGTCCGTCCCGAGCGACAGCGACAGCCAGGCGAATGTCGAGCACGAAATTGCGCGTGCGGAACGCGCGCTCAGCGACACCCGCGACTGGTTCTCCGAGCGTGCGGCGAACGTGAGCAACGAACCGCGGGCCGTTCTCGAGGCTGCCGCGCTGATGGCCACGGATCCGGCGGTCATGACGGACGTGCGATCGCGCATCCGGCTGGGAAAAACCGCTGAACGTGCGGTCTTCGAGGCGTTCGGTGAGTTCAGGGAGAAATTGGAAGCGCTCGGTGGATATCTCGGGGAACGGGCAGCAGACCTTGCGGATGTATCGCAGCGGGCTATTGCGCAATTGCGTGGGGTGGATGCGCCCACTATTCCGCAATCGGACACGCCGTTTGTGTTGGTGGCGCGTGACCTGGCGCCGGCTGACACGGCCCTGCTCGATCTCACGCGCGTTGTGGGTCTCATTACGAGCGAGGGAGGACCGACCTCGCACACGGCCATCATTGCCCGAGCGAAATCAATTCCCGCGATTGTGGGGGTTGCCGGTGCACACGAACTCTCGGACGGCACACGGGTGGTGGTGGACGCGGCGGCATCGACCGTCACGGTCGATGCGACGGAGGAAGAGGTGGCGGACGCGAACCTTCGCCGTCGTGAGTGGCGCGATGAGCAACGTGCACCCATAGCCGATGGTGAATTGAAGGATGGTCACAAGGTCGACCTGCTGGCGAATCTGGGTAACCCACGAGAGGCAACCGATGCGGTGTCACGTGGAGCGCAGGGCGTCGGTCTGTTTCGAACGGAGTTCTTGTTTTTGGATTCGCCGACGGCCCCCACAGTTGAGGACCAAGAAGAAGCGTACGTGCAACTACTCGAGCACTTCGCGCACCGCAAAGTCGTTGTGCGCGTGCTCGACGCGGGCGCGGACAAGCCGCTCACGTTCCTCCGCTCGGGACACGAGGAAAACCCGGCGCTGGGACTGCGCGGTCTCCGCACCCTGCGCGCCCACGAGCACATCTTGCGGGAACAGCTTCAGGCCTTGGTCAACGCGCAGAATCGCACGGAGGCGGAACTGTGGGTTATGGCCCCCATGGTGGCGGACGCGGAAGAAGCCGACTATTTTGTTCGACTGGCCAAAAGCATGGGCATCCGCACGGTGGGGGTCATGGCTGAGATTCCTTCCCTCGTACTCGTGGCCGAGCAGGTATTTCGCAGTGTTGACTTCGTTTCCATCGGCACAAATGATTTGACGCAGTACACACTCGCT